>DATDOI010000210.1:0-3702 GCA_035293325.1 Candidatus Altimarinota bacterium | reverse complement strand
GATGTGCTTTTTTTCCCGTCTGATGCGTAAACGCGGACAGAGATGGGGTCGCTGCTGCTATTCCGGAGCAGAGCCGTGCCACTCAGTTTTTGACCGGCGGCAATGCGGAAGTTCATCTGCCTATTTTCCTGCCCGGGAGCGATACTGAACTGTGCCGATGCTACCTGAAAGAGAAAAAAACTGACGAGCAATCCTGCTGAGAACCTATTCAGTAAGGGGCCGATGGAGGTCATTTTTGGTTTTGTTATTACTCTATTTATTATACCATTTTTTGGCTTTTTTAAAAAGGGGCGTTTTCCCCCACACAAAAACACCGCGCCGTATGAGGTGCGCGGTGTTTTTGGCTTTTTAAGCTACTCTATTAGCTTGCTGTAATCAGATCGAGTGTCACGGTTGAGGTGTAATCACCACCCCCCTGGTTTGCAGGGATAAGCAGGTAGTAAGCCAGACCTGTTCCAACGCTCGTGAACTTGAAGTCGTTCGTTCCAGCGCCTGTGGCATTGTCAAGAATGTCATGAGTTGAAGAGAGAGCTCCACTCTGGGCTGTGAAAGTTGCTGCGATCGTGAGGCTGGACGCAGTTGTAACGTTGTAGGTAGCCGTAACGTCCTGCGTGCCGGCGTAACCGGTTGTGTAGAAGACGTTCGTGTCGGAACCATCACCGCCGCCAACAAATTCCGTAAAGCCTGCGTCCTCCGTTACGTTGGAAGTTGTGACTATATAGAAATTGGCGTTCGAGATCTCGTTCGTACTGCCGGCATCATCGAAAACGGTTGCATCAGCCTGGAGCAGCCAGCCTTCATTTGTGCCGTTTGTGGCGCATCCGGCTCCACCGCCAACCGTACGTGCATCGTTTACAGCAACAAAAGCTTCGTTCGGAAGAACATTTAAGCCGTCCTGATAGGTAACGCTATTTATTTCTCTGCCGAATACATCCTGAGCCGATGTGCTTACTGACGGGTTATTATTATTGGCAAGTCTCATCGTAAAATCGTTTGCCGGGTCCACCGTAAGTGTCAATGTTCCACAAGTCAGCGTTACATCAGCTGCCTGCGGGTCCGATGCCTGACCAAAGGCCAGTCCCGGAAGTAAAAGGTTCGCCATGAGGGCAAGGGTGCCCACAGAGGCTACTAAGTGCTTTGTTTTCATATATTTATGTATGGGTTAAGGGGTAAATATATGTTTGCTTCATGTAATAATATCACTATTTTATAACTATGTCAAATCCCTACCTCATGCTTTCAGGCATATATAGATGTCTAGCTTGGACATATTGGAGGTGGCAATGTTGAGTCAGAAATTGTGTACGTAATGGTGCTCTGGTAGGTTCCTTCCACGGCGGCGTTTGCAACAGTCAGGCGGTAGCTGGGGTAGATCACATACAGACCAACGCGGCCGGGGGTATAAAAACAGGCGCCATCCTGAACCGTGCCGTCTATCAGGTCCATGGCCAGACTTGTGCCGGGATTGCCCACGTCTTCGGTAAAGTATACATAATCAAGATCGGTGCCGGAGTCGCCGTTTAGTGGCGCCGTGGCTGCGGGTGTCGTGGGTTTTTTTACTTCAAGGAAATCGAACCCTCCTGGAATAAATGCTGTGTGGTCGTTCAGCAGATCAGCTCCGATTTCATGTCGGCTGAGGATGGATTCCGTGTAGGTTGTGGTTACCGGAGTTCCTGCCGCGCCTCCTTTTGTCACACCAACGATCGGTCCTTCTCCCGTATCTGTTATTTCTGACGGCCACCCATACCCATAATGAATGGTGACGGTGTCATCAATACCGTTATCGGTGAGTGTGATCTCAAATGCCGTAGCATCAGGCGCGGCGCCATCTATACCTGCCTGCCAGCGGAATCTTGCTTCCGTTGCGGAGGGGGATACATAGAAGATGCCAAAGGCCGGATCAACAGCAGCTGATGTTGTCAGATCTTTGTAGTACGCCAGTATTCTTCCCCCCGTGTCTGTCAGATGGTTTGCATAAGGAGTAACGGGAGGATTGCAGTTGCCGCTCTGGAAATTCAGCACGCCGTTGCTGCACAGATAGACGGTGGTGTAGTCGACTCCGTAGAAAGTAAACGTGAAGGGAAGCAGCTGTGAAATCTCAACGTCATCGCCTTGGCTCCCCGCCAGGAGTACGTCGCAACAGTTTCCGACAAAACTGTTCCCGCCGCTGGCATCCTCATTATAGCTGGTGCTGAGCTGTTCCGTTACTATGGCAAGATTTTCTACACCAATGGTCGTTCCGGGCGCCCCGACTTTTACATAGTCCGTTGCCGTCACCTGGAGCACAAAGCCTCCATCATACCGGGTGTCCTGGACGCGGATTCCGCTTCCCCCGCATGTCGTCATACCGAAGTCAGGATTCAGGGGGTTAATGTAGTAGCTGCTGAACGTCGGGTCGGGAGAACCGATTTCCAGCGGCTGGAGACTGAAGTTGCCCGGAGAACATGGCATCGTCAGTGCTCCGGCGGAAGCATCAATCATCTGTCCGACCGTCGACGTTGTTTCAAACTGGGCCAGCGCTATAAGGGGGACCGCAATGTTTATACCAAAAAAGAGCGACGCGACGGCAGTGATACGGCGAATGGTGTGCTTGGTCATTAATATTTTTTAAAACGAAGTTTAATGGCGTTGATGAAGAACTCTTTGATATCGTGCCGCCCCAGTTTTGATTCGCCCCTGGTCCGGTTCGGGAACAGGATGGGTATCTGCGTTATTTTGAGGTGTTTTTTTGTCGCGGCATGCAGGAGGCTCATCTGGAAGGCGTAGCCGTTCGCCCTGAGTGTGCCCAGGTCGAAACTTTTGAGAAATTTTGCGGAAATGCAGCGAAAACCTGAAGTGCAATCTTCAATATCATAAATTCCAGCGATTTTTCTGGCAATGAAATTTGCTCCCCACGAATAGAGTTTCCTTTTGAAACTCCAGTTCGGGTAGTCGCCCCCGGCGATATATCGCGAACCGATGATGAAATCGTACCCCTCGGCGGTTTTTTTGAGAAATTGAGGTATGTAACGGGGATTGTGCTGAAAATCCGCGTCCATCTGGAAAATGTAGTCGCACTTCATGGTGTTCAGAATGTGCTTGAAACCCCTTGTGTATGCGGCTCCCAGCCCCTTTTTTTGGCCGGTGATCAGGTGGAGATTCCGGTATTTTTTCTGCAATTTTTTGACGATGCCCGCCGTTCCGTCCGGCGAATTGTCGTCAATTATTAAAAGATCTATTTTCCAGCCCCGGAGTTTTTTTGTAACTTTTTCGATCTCTTGTATGAGTTTTTCAATGTTGGGGGCTTCATTATAGGTGGGCAGCGCTATACAGGCTGACCGGGTTGTGGTATCAGGTTTTACAGTTTTTTGTTTTCCCATGGATGAACGCGTCGAACGGGTTTTGGCCCTTCTGGAAGAGCTGGAGGGTCGCACATCAGGTTTCTGGAACGTTCCCCGCACAACCGGACTTTTTTTGAATAAACTCATTCGTTCTGGTGATATGCGTTCGGTTCTGGAAATCGGCACTTCCAACGGGTATTCAGGCATCTGGATCGCTGAGGCATTGTCTCATACCGGAGGTTTGCTGTATACGGTTGAATCGCATGCGGAACGGTTTCAGATGGCGGCCCGCAATTTTCTGGAGGCGGGCGTTGCGCCATGGATTGTGCAGGTGAAGGGACACGCTCCTGAAATATTTGAGGATTTCCGTGAAGGGCCTTTT
>DATDOI010000209.1:0-3798 GCA_035293325.1 Candidatus Altimarinota bacterium | reverse complement strand
ACCACCCGGGTATTCCGGCTTACCTGTGGGGCCGCAAGGCCGATGCCGTTGGCTGCGAACATCGTCTCGCGCATGTCATCCAGGAACTTCCCCATTTTTTTGTCGATTTTTTTCACGGGAGCAGACTGCGCCCGCAAAATCGTGTTCCCCGCGCCTTTTTCAATCTCCAGAACTGCCATGGTCTTGATCAATAAGGTCAGCCTCCTCAATCTTTCTCAGTAAGATTTTAGGGTCGATGCCACGAGGGAAATAAATGCCCGTCGAACGAAGTACCGCATGATACTGTAGATCAAATAAAATAAAAGCCTGATTTCTTTTATAAGATTCTTTTTGAGGCTTCATAATAAACGTTACCATCTTTCCGGTCTCCTACTTGGACAATATAAACGATGACCTCCCTTTTGTGTACTCTATATATAATCCTGTAGTCACCGGCGCGCAGACGGTAGTATCCTTTAAGATCGCCTTGAAGAGGTTTTCCGAATTCAAGAGGATTGGTAAACAGTTTCTTCACGATTGCTTTTAAGACGACACTTCTGTCTTTTGCATTGAGCTTTTCAAGATCCCCCATTACCAGAGGGTTATATATCACCGTAAACATTCGTTAGAGCTTATTGTTGAGACGCTTTAGCATTTCTTCATGGCTGATATAATCACCGGGTTTGCTTTTCTCGTGGCGTTTTTTTGCCTCCAGACCGAGTATGACGTCGGTCATTTCATCCAGGAAGTCCTCCTTCTTCTTATATGTATCGTAGTCTTCCAGGACAGCGACAGGCTTGCCGCGACTCGTCACAATAACCACCTTTTTTGTGAGGTGTTTACGAATTTTTGGCATTTCTGTGCGCAGTTCACTCATTGAAACAAGGATTATTTCGTCTTTAATCGTAAACATAAAGTATATTTAAATGTACATTTCAATTGTACATCTAAAGTATATTTCAATCAAATTAGTGCTCTGATCATAAAGCATATGTCTAAAAAACCTCTAAATTTTCGATAAAATCCGCCTTCCGTCAACTCCGGGTAGAGATCTACTCATCTTTTATCCCTTTTTTCAACCCTTTCAACTCGGCCTCAATGAAACCGTCAATCTCGCCGTCCAGAATAGCATTCACATTATGCTCTTCGTAGCCCGTGCGGTGATCTTTCACCATCGTGTAGGGCTGCATCACGTACGATCTGATCTGGTTCCCCCACGACATTTCTATGCGCTCGCCCCTCAACTGATTGATCTCCGCAACCTGCTGTTTTTCCTTCAGGTCAAATAATTTCGCGGCAAGAATTTTCAGGGCTCGCTCCTTGTTCTGGAGCTGGCTCCGCTCATCCTGGCACACCACGACAAGTCCCGTCGGAATGTGCGTCACCCGAACGGCCGAAGAGGTCTTATTCACATTCTGCCCGCCAGCTCCACCCGCGCGGTACGTATCAATTCTCAGATCCTCCTTGCGGATCTCTTCTACGGCTTCCGGCGGAAGGTCCGGCAAAATATCCACAAAAACAAACGACGTTTCACGCGAATTTTTTGCATTGAACGGGGACAGGCGCACAAGCCGGTGAACCCCGCGTTCCCCCTTTAAATAGCCGTAAGCATAGAGCCCTTTTATGAACACCGTGACACTTTTTATGCCCACCTCTTCTCCCGGGGATTTCTCCGCCATCTCCGCGATGAATTCGTTTCGCTCACAGTACCGCATATACATCCGCAGCAGTATTTCGGCAAAATCCATCGCGTCCTTGCCCCCGGTTCCGGCATGAATACTCATGATCACATCATATTTATCGTATTTGCCATTCAGAAAAGTTTTCACCTCCAGTTTATGCCACGACTCCTCAAGCCCGCTCACCATTTTTTTAAACTCCTCTCCTCCGGCGGGGTCAGCCTCAATATCAATCGTCGGGAAAAGTTCCTGCAGTTCTTTGCAGTCCGACTGCACTTTTTCCCAGTCTGCAAGCTCTTTATTCAGACCGCTCAACTCCTTGGAAATTTTCTGCGCCTTTTCCTGATGATTCCAGAAATCCGGCTCCTGGCTTAAGGTGTTCAGTTCAGTAATGCGGCGCTCCAGCTCCGTCAGATCAATTTTCTTGAGAGCGTGATCGATTTCCGCCGCAATGGTTTCGAGTTTTTCCTTTTGCTCGTGCATGAAAATATTATAACATAGTCGGGCTTAAGGAATTCCATGTCCGTCGCGCGAAAAATTCTCTGGAACACTGTCTCCCAAATCATGGGGAAGGCTGTTTTAGCCGTTATCGGCTTCGCAACGGTGAAAGTCATCACCAACTACCTTGGAGAGGTGGCGGGATACGGCAACTACACGGCCGTTTACGATTTTATTGCGCTGTTCGGAATCGTTTCGGATCTGGGACTCTACACCATCGCCGTACGCGAAATGGCGAAGGACGAAAGTCAGATGAATAAAATCATCGGCAATATTCTCACGATCCGTACGGTCCTGGCTCTCGCTACAATGCTGGTCGCTTTCGCCACATCTTTTTTCTATGCCCGTCCGGATACCGGCATTCTTTTTCCCCTTGCCGCTGCAATCTCTGCCACCGCGACAATTTTTGCGCTCCTTACGGGAACCATATCCACCGTTCTGCAGGTCAACTACAAAATGCACTACAACGCCATGGCTTCGGTACTTGGAAAAGTTGTTGCGCTCAGTTACATGCTGTTTGTGGTCTTTCTGTGGCATCCGGGAAATATTAACGACGGTTTCTATCAGCTCCTTGCCGCCGGTATTATCGGAAACATCGCCATGTTCCTGACAACCTTTTTCTACGCCCGCAAATTTGCAAAAATCCGCTACCGGTTTGACTGGTTATTTGTGAAAGACGTGGTGATAAATTCACTCCCGTACGGACTGGCCCTCATTTTAAATAGCCTCTATTTCCGCATCGGTTCCATCATGCTCTATCCGCTTGCCGGGCCGGAACAGAGTGGTATTTACGGCCTTCCCATGCGTATTCTGGAGTCCATCGCCATTATTCCGCTCTATTTCATGAACTCCGTTTTGCCAACGCTCACCCGGACGCTCAAGGAAAAGGGTGAAAAATATAAACAGGTGATTCAGTACTCGTTCGATGCGCTCATGATGGGGGGTGTCGCAATGGTGATTGGCGTGTATGTCATCGCGTACCAGGTTATCTATCTCCTCAGCAACGAAAGATTTTTAAGCCGCCTTCCCGACGGATATTACGGTTCGGATATCGCGCTCCAGATTGTGATTTTTGCCCTCTCGTTTTCGTTCATCAATACCCTCTTCGGTTTCATTCTGGTGGCGATTAACCGGCAGGGAAAGCTGCTCTATGTAAACGCAACAGGGGCTGTGGTGGCGGTTATCTGCAATTTTTTTCTTATACCAACGCTGGGCGCCCGGGGCGCCGCGATTACGGATGTGGTCGTTGAGTTTATGGTGGCGCTCGCAGCCTATCTCTTTGCAAAAAAATATCTGGATTTCAAAATCAATCTTAAGAACACATTCAAAATTCTTTTCGCAGGCGCGCTCATGGGTGTCACGATATGGGCGCTGAAAGAACCGACGTACCATTTTCTGAACCTCCAGAATAAAAATCTGCTCCTTCTTATACCTATAGGCGGAGTCGTCTATATAGGTGCGCTTTTTGCCACGCGCGCCATTACGAAAGAGATGATAGACCTGGTGCGCAAGCGCGAGCCAAAAACGGAACCGGCGATTCCTGAATAGGTCTGCGCAGCTTTTACGTTGCCACATAATAATTTGTTACATCAGGCATCCTGATTTATTGTCGGTAATTTCGACAAAGCCGGTTTTTGATTCG
>DATDOI010000208.1:0-4892 GCA_035293325.1 Candidatus Altimarinota bacterium | reverse complement strand
AGTTTAAACAGGGTTTCGGGAGACTTATAAGGACGAGCCGCGACCGGGGAAGCATTATTCTCCTGGACTCGCGCATTATCCAGAATTCGTACGGACGAAAATTTCTCGATTCCCTTCCCGAAGGGATACGGCTTGAGTATGGATCGGTAAAAACGGTCGCAAATCTGCTCTAAAGCCCGGTGTACGGCCGGCGATAACAAGCCTATACATTGGCAATCCGCAAAAAGTTGCTCTACAATAGCGCTGAAACTTCGTAACCTACATATCTGATATGGACCCAACACTTCTCATAGTCCTTGGAATAGCGGCCGTCCTGGCATTTTTTGTCATTGGCGTCTACAACAGTCTCGTAACTCTCAAAAACAAGGTGGACGAGGGATGGGCCGACATTGATACCCAGCTCAAACGCCGCTACGATCTCATCCCCAATATGGTGGAGGCGGTAAAAGGGTATGCAAAACATGAAAAAGGAACGCTCGAAGAGGTAACGAAAGCGCGTAATATGGCAATGGCGGCCAAAACTCCTGAAGATCGCGCCCAGGCGGAAAACATGCTGACGGGAGCACTCAAAACGCTGTTCGCCGTTGCGGAAAACTATCCGGATCTAAAGGCCAACCAGAACTTTATGGACCTCCAGCAGACGCTGAAGGATATCGAAGAGCATATTCAGCTTTCCCGCCGTTACTACAATGCTACGGTACGCGATTTCAACACCAAGCTCGAACTGTTCCCGAACAATATTTTTGCCGGCATGCTTGGCTTCGGCCGTCGCCAGTTCTTTGAACTGACAAAAGAGGAGGAGCGCGAAAACGTGAAGGTAAGTTTCTCCGACGAAGAGAAAAAATAGACGCCATCCTTCATGTCCCTCATCATCGCGAACGCACAACAACATTGGATTTCTAAAGGGAGGCTGCCGCTTATGGCGGGCCTCCTTTTGGCGATACTGGCGCTCGCGAGTCCGCTGAAATCACACGCCTACGGCTGGGACTGGAATATCCCTTCCTTTACCTCCGAAATAACAGTGAATCCGGACAGTTCACTTCTGGTAAAAGAGACGCGGATTATAGATTACTCCAGGGAGTCGCATCACGGTCCGATCATAGCCATACCCCTCAAATACCGCGACCGGTTCAACCAGAGTTACAATCTGCGTTTTTCACTTTTGAGCGTCACGGACGATAAAGGGAACGCCTGGAATTACGAAACGTACACCGAGGGGGACTATATGAAAATCAAAATAGGTGAAGGGGACGTCTTCATAGACAGCGTTGCCAACTACACGATCGTATATACCATCGAACGCGCGATATCGTTCCAGTTCGAGGATCACGATGAGCTCTACTGGAATGTTACCGGCGACGAAACGGAAGTGGGAATAGGAAGCGCCGAAGCGACGGTATTGCTGCCGGAAGGCGTAAACAGCGCCACCACGCGTGCCGTCTGCTACACCGGGGCCTATGGTGCCGCAACCCAGGACTGTGAATATACCATTGAAAACGGCTCTGTTCATTTCACAACGAAATCGGAGCTGCTGCCGCGACAGGGACTGACGGTTGCCGTAAGTTTTCCGAAAAATATCGTGCAGCAGGCGGGTATTACAGAGCAGCTGAAATGGTTTCTAAGCGATAACTGGGGATACCTCATCCCGTTTGCCGTGCTTGGTTTCATGTTCTACCTCTGGCGGACACATGGAAAAGATCCAAAAACCAATCGCGATACGGTCATGCCGATCTACAAAGCTCCGGAAGGAATTACTCCGGCAGAAGCAGGTACACTGATAGACGAAAATGTGGACATGCGGGATATAAGCTCTTCCATTATAGATCTGGCGGTGAGGGGGTACATCAAAATTGTGGAGAAAAAAGAGAAAGGGCTGATTTTTGAAAAAAAAGATTTTGAGTTTCAAAAACTTAAAAATTTCGATGGAAACAGCGAACTCAGGGAGCACGAAAAAAAACTGCTCGAAGCAATTTTCGGCAGTCTTGAGAAGCGCGATCTTGAAGATCTGAAAAACAAATTCTACAAAGATCTGCCCGACATCCAGGACGGTGTGTATAAATCGCTCATAGAAAAAGGGTTTTTCCCGAAGAGTCCCAAAGATGTCAGGAACACGTACGGAGTTATCGGCGGAACGCTTATCTTTCTGCCGATTTTCTTTGGAGGTCTCATTGAGTTCATACCGATATCCATACCGATAGGTGTATCCATTTCCGGCGTTATAGTACTGATTTTCGCAAAGTTCATGCCGGCAAAAACCAGAAAGGGCGTGGAGGCATACTACCAGATCCTGGGCCTTGAGGAGTTCATCAGAACAGCGGAGAGGGACCGCATCAAGTTTCAGGAGGAAGAGAATATTTTCGAAAAGATTCTCCCGTACGCCATGGCATTCGGCATTGGTGAAAAATGGGCCAAGGCTTTTGAAGGACTGCAAAAAACGGCGCCTGACTGGTACCAGAGCAGCGACCCGAACTATATGAATAACTTTTCCACGTACTACTTTCTGAGCCGACTGGATGGTCTTTCGAATACCATGCAGAGCACCTTTACTTCAGCGCCGCGATCTTCCGGATCAGGCGGGGCATGGAGCGGGGGGAGCGGGTTTGGAGGCGGAGGGTTCTCAGGCGGGGGGTTTGGAGGCGGAGGAACAAGCTCCTGGTAAACACCGGAAAACGCGCCTCAAGTACAGAACAAGGACGAAAAACAGTGAAAGTAGGTATAAGCGAATATTATACCCGCGAAAATCAGCAGAGACAGAAAGCTGATAGTTCTTGTGATATGCGGGCGGACAAAAAGAAGAAGAGTAAAAGAGACCGTCACTCCAATCAGGAGGGGGATATCAACAAAAAGGGAAACCGGTTCAATATCAATGGGGTGGATAAGGCCGGTGATACCGAGAGCAAGAAGAATCGTGGCAATGTTGTCGCCTATAATATTCGACAGCCCCAGCGATGCCTGCCCGTTCTTGACTGCCGTTAAGGAAGCCGCGACTTCCGGTAAAGCCGTGCCTAAACCAAGACCGATCAAACCAACATACAGTTCGGATATCCCAAATGCATGAGAAAGAAAATTCGCCGAATAAACAAGAATATTGGAAGCAATGAGCAGCCCCCCCGTACCCAGAATGAGAAGCACTATAGAACTGTGCCTCAGACGGAGATAAGGGGTGTGTCGCTTCTTTTTCTTCACAATCTCAATGTGATGATGCAGCCTGCGCCAAAGCCAGCTTTCAGTTTTCATCTCTTTTTTTACCTTCGCGTGCTCCCATTCACTGATAAAAATAGAATAGAGATAGAGAGCAAAAACCATCAGGAGCAGAAAGCCGTCAAGACGGGTCAACTGCTGATCAAAGAGAGTTATTGAAGCAATAATAACGGCAAAAGAAAGAAAAAGACCGTGCCTTCTGGTCCAGATAATGTTGTGTATTTTTATCCCCCCGTTAATAAACAGTGCAAGACCGATCACGATCGGCAGATTTACCGTATTGGAGCCCAAAAGACTTCCATAGGAGAGACTTTCCGTGCCTGCAAGCGCAGCCGTTACGGCGACAAATGTTTCCGGCAAAGCTGTAAGGGACGCGAGCACAATAATCCCGAACGCCGAGGAGGAAATATGGTAGTGGTGCATGGTCTGCACGGCGGCGTGTACCAGCGTACCCGCGGCGCGCATCAGCAACCACAGTCCTACAAGAAAAACGGAAAACCAGAAGAGAATATCCATACTGCTTTTTACAATCCTCCCATTATAGCACAAAAAAGGCCGAACCGGGCATCAATAAGCTGGATTCAAAGTCCGAACTCCTCGCGCAGCTGTTCAACCTCATCCCGAAGTTCAGCGGCTTTCTCGAACTCCAGATTCTGGGAAGCCAGATCCATCTGGTTCTCAAGCTCCTCCAGAAGCCTCTTCATCTCATCCTTGGGAACCTTCTTAATATCAATATGACGTTCGCCGATGATAATCTCACCGTCCTTGCGGTGCATGGCGATATCTTTCACCTCCTTGATGATCGTCTTCGGGGTAATACCGTGTTTCGTATTGTAGTCCTCCTGAATTTTGCGACGACGGTCGGTTTCTCCGATAGCCAGCTTCATGGCATCGGTCATTTTATCGGCATACATGATCACAAACCCATTCACGTTACGGGCGGCGCGGCCGATCGTCTGAATAAGGGCAGACGCCGAGCGCAAAAAACCCTGCTTGTCGGCATCAAGAATACCGATAAGGGAAACCTCCGGCAGATCCAGGCCTTCACGCAAAAGGTTAATACCCACAAGCACGTCAAACTTTCCCAGACGCAGATCGCGCAGAATCTCGATGCGTTCCAGAGTATCAATATCGGAATGAAGGTAGCGAACCTTGACCCCCGCATCGGTAAGATATTCCGTTAAATCTTCGGCAGAACGCTTCGTTAAAGTTGTAACCAGCACGCGCTCCTTTTTCTTTACGCGGCCGTGAATCTCATTCAGAAGATCATCAATCTGGTGCTTTGATGGACGAACCTCCACCTTCGGATCAATAAGTCCGGTGGGGCGGATGACCTGTTCGACAATCTTTCCTTTGCCCTTTTCCATTTCATACTTTGCCGGCGTGGCGGAAACGTAGATCGTATTCCGGACAAGTTTCTCAAACTCCTCAAATTTCAGCGGACGATTGTCATGTGAAGACGGCATACGAAAGCCATAATCTATAAGTGTCTGCTTTCGGGAAAAGTTACCGTTATGCATGCCCCCTATCTGCGGTATGGTCATGTGCGACTCGTCCACGATCACCAAAAAATCGTCCGGAAAATAATCGAGCAAAGTGGCAGGCGGTGATCCCGGTTCACGACCGCTGAAGTAGCGGGTATAGTTTTCAATTCCCGTGCAGTAGCCGGTTTCCTGCAGGATCTCCAGATC
>DATDOI010000207.1:0-5514 GCA_035293325.1 Candidatus Altimarinota bacterium | reverse complement strand
AGCGGAGAAAAAAAAGAACCGGTCATCCAAGTAGTTCGGCGTATTTCGCAAAAAATTTCCGGTTGAACTCGCTCCGACGATCGATGTTGTGGTATTTGAGCATATGATCCGCAATCACAACGTCAGACTCCGGCCCAAGGTCGGCCGTGCGGCGATCATGCCTTTTAAGATGGTCGCTCCTCAATTTTGCTTCGATCCAGTTGCCCGGCGGCAGGTTGAGAAAAAGCTCCTTGATGAAACCAATAAAACGCGGAATTTTGCCCGGCTCCACGACGTGTTGCCTTGCGTTACGGAAAGGCTCAATAAAAGAGTCTTTCAGCCAGCCGTTCTCATTGATGAACTTCCTGTAGTACTCATGGCCGAAAACCGGAACAAGCGAGCGAAACCAGTAATACAGGTATGCATCCTTCTCATCCTTCCTCATCTGTTCAAGGTTGAGAGAATCTTCAGCGAGAAAAAAACTGAGGCAGAACCGTCCCGCAATTTTTTGGCCATGGCGACGCACCCCAAGCAACGAATAAAAAAGTGTCAGGTCCGACCTTGCCGTAAAAATCCTGCCGCGCCGGGTGATGACAAAAAGATCAATGTCGCTCTTTGAGGTAGGATTATCGAAAGCAAGCGTATTGCACACGGCAACCATTCGAATATATGGCACGATCCTGGCGAGCGGCACGAAAAAACGCACCTTACGCCAGTATTTTTGAGCAATCTCCCGGCGAACCTTTCGAAAATTAACGATGCCCTGCCTTCCTTTGAGGAAAAAAAATCCGTCCCTCCCGCCAATTTTTTCATCGTCGGTCAGAAACTCCAGGAGTTTGGGACGATCAACTGTAACAGCCATAATGTACCGCTCCAGCTCATCAATCGTGAGCGGACAGTCAAACTGGTCAAAAAAAGCGAGGGCGGAATAAACCGACTCTTTCAGGTCCGCTGGAGGAAAATGGTGGCTCATACGAAAGAAACCAGTTCACAAAAACATCTCGAATCTATATCATTGTTTCAGTTTTATGCAATCAAATACAGCAAAAAAGGAGGACCACAGGAAGTACCTTGAGCATATTCTCCGGAATTTACCCCGAAAACCGGGTGTATACCGGATGAAAGACGCTGAGGGAACGGTGATATACGTGGGGAAGGCAAAAGACCTGCGAAACCGGGTTTCGAGCTACTTTCAGTCAGGACGGGATAAAACGACCAAAACCATCAAAATGGTGGGCCAGATAGCCGATATTGATTACAGCGTTGTCGGGTCGGATCTTGAAGCCGTGATGATGGAGACGAATCTGATCAAAGAATTGCGCCCCAAATACAACGTCTTGATGAAAGACGATAAAAATTACGTGTACATAAAAATAACGGTAAACGAGGATTTTCCCCGGATATTCGTAACGCGACGTGTTGATAAGGATAAGGCCCGCTATTTTGGCCCAAAAACCGCCGCGCACAAAGTAATGAAGACGCTGAAAGTCCTGAAACGGATATTCCCTTTCAGGCATTGTCAGCTGATGATCGATTATGTCATGCCGCCGAAAGACAAGCCCGTAAAAGATATTCCGGGATCACGTGAAGGGAAGCATACCGTCAAGGTGACCAACGCAACGATTAAATACCCCTGCATCGATTACCACATTAAAAGATGCATCGGCCCCTGTATTGGAACGGTATCACCCGAAGAATATAGAAAAATAATTGATCAGATCATCCGCTTTCTGGAAGGAAAACATGAGGAGGTCATTCAAAAACTGAAAGAAGACATGATGAAAGCGGCCGGCGAAAAAAAGTTCGAAGTTGCAGCAGCCATGCGGGACAAACTGAGCGCAATCGAGGACATTATGGAAAAGCAGCGTATCAGCACGCCTGATCAGCGTGACCTTGACGTGATTAATTACGTCGTCGGCGATGACAAAATTTTCATCAACCTGTTCCAGGTGAGAACGGGGAAACTTATCAACCAGGAAAATTTCGAGCTCAGGTCAAGGGGAGAGAGCCGACTTCAGCATGAGGATGAGGAAGCTTTGATATCTTTTCTCCAACAATACTACGAAAAAGCGACGGATCTGCCCCACGAGGTGTTGATTCCGCATGAAATAGAAGAAAAAGGCACCATGGAAAAGTGGCTCGGCGGGATGAAGGGGGGAAGAGTGAAATTGAACGTTCCCGAACGCGGAAGAAAGAATGAATTGCTTGAATTAAGCCTCCAGAACGCCAAAAATTTTGCAAAGCTGAGCGAAGTAAAATGGCAGGGACACGAAAAAGGGGATCGGCAGAATGCACTCCAGGAACTCCAGAAATTACTCGGGCTTGAGGCTCCTCCTCGACGTCTGGAATGCTATGACGTATCGCATTTTGGCGGAACGGAAACGGTTTCGTCCATGGTCGTATTCGAAAACGGTTTCCCGAAAAAAGACGACTATCGAAAATTCAAGCTCCACCAGGAGGAGGTCGGCGCTCCAAACGATTTCGCATCCATGGAGGAAACACTCCTGAGGCGGCTGAAGTACTTGAAACCTTCAATAGCCGCAGGTGAAGTGAAAATCACAAAAGCCAAAAAAAAGGAACTGGAAAAACTCCGTGAAGAACGCAGAGTGAAAAAACTTCCGCCGAATACGTATTACCGCATTGAAAAAAAAGGGACGTTCCAGGGTTTTGTTGAAGTTCTGGAGACAGCCAATAAAAAATTCCTGATCGAGAAACTGCCGGAATTTTCAGAAATTCAAAATATCAGAACCGCGATCATAAAAATTGCTGAAAAACACAAGGCGAAAAGAATCTACGTCCGGATCCCTGGATCGGAAAAAGCAAAATACGAGGAGGTCGGCTGCCAGCCCATTACAAAAATTCCCGACGGATTCAAAAAACGAACCGGCACGGAAATCCATGTGTATGACCGGAACAAATACAAGGAGGACTCATCCTTTAAGAAAAAACCTGATCTCATAATTATTGACGGAGGGAAAGGGCAGCTGAGTTCCGCGTTGAAAGCTCTTGAGAGATACAAGCTCCGGCTCCCGATCATCAGTATCGCCAAAAAAAATGAGGAGCTTTTTTTACCGGGCAAATCACAGCCAATTCTGCTCCTGAAGGACGATCCGATCCTCCACATGATTCAGCACATTCGCAATGAAGCCCATCGCTTCGCCATAACCTACCATCAGGGACTTCAGCTTCAGGCGACGAAGCACTCCGCCCTAGACGAAATTTATGGACTTGGCGACCAGACCAAGATGAAACTTCTGCGCCATTTCGGTTCGCCGGAGGGCATCCGCACTGCGACCATGTATGAACTGGAACAGATTGTCGGCAAAAAAGCCGCCATCAAAATCAAAGAAAAGCTCGGCTGAAATGAAAAATTGACCACCTGATTCTCGCGGCCGCTCCTGAAGCCACCCTTTTTATTTTTTCTCTGACCCGCCCATCCCCTCGCCATTGTGGGGCATTTTATTACGCTTGATCGGGGTCATGACACCTTTTTCGTCCTGCTGTTTTTTAAATTCGTCAATCAGGTCCATCGCTTCCTGATTATTTTTCGCAATATAAATGTAGTCAAAATCCGCGGAGCTGATCAATCCATCCTTCAGAGCAAAATCAATAACCCAGTAAATGAGTCTTTCCCACATCTCACCCACGAGAATGATAGGTTTATAAGAGATCTTTTTGACCTGGACCAGCTGCCAGCAGTAGGAAAGTTCCAGAAGCGTTCCTATGCCGCCCGGGCAAACCACGAAAATATCCGAAAGTTTCACGAATGTCTCAAGACGTTCCGCAAAACGCTCAAAGCTGCTGCGAATTTCGACGAAATCGTTCACATCCTGCTCAAAGGGAAGCTCAATCCGGAGACCGATTGACTCGGCCTTACCGCTTATGTCCCCCTCATCATGTCCGGCATTTGCAGCCTCCATGATTCCCGGGCCGCCGCCCGTAACAAGATCATAATTTTTGAGAGCGATCTCCTTGGAAAGTTCGTATACCTGCTTATAAATCTTGTCACCCGGTTTGATCCGGGCTGAGCCAAAAACGGCGATCCGGAAATGCTTCTCAAGCAACTCTTTATCGAGATCCAGCTCTGTAGCGTTTCTTCGCATAAAATGTGGGTGTAATAGGTGGATAATGGCCCTCCGCCGCGAACGGCAAAGGAGCATCACCCATTTCTGAATATTATACCCTATTTTACACTATTCCGCCAGTGTCACATGGGACCATAAAGCCCCGTAATGGTGGGCAAGGAGGGACTTGAACCCTCACACCATTGCTGGTATGCGATTTTGAGTCGCACGCGTCTGCCAGTTCCGCCACTCGCCCGCGCTAAGACAACAGGTGAAATAGTAAGAAATCCCCCCTTCAAAGTCAATCAGCGCCTTATGCTATACTCCCCCCGTGAGTAATTTCTGCGATCAAACCATAGTGGAGTTTATAGGAGGAAGTGGCGGAAACGGAGCCATAAGCTTCCGCCGCGAAAAGTACGTGCCCAAAGGGGGCCCCGACGGGGGTGACGGTGGCTCAGGCGGGAATGTGATCCTCCTTGCTGACGGCAACATCAACACGCTCGTGGATTACAGCACCAAAAAACTTTTCGCCGCTGAAGATGGAGAAAAAGGCCGTGGCGCAAACTCTTTCGGGAAGACCGGGAGCGACCTGCTTCTTAAAGTACCTGCGGGAACGCTCGTGATTGATCACGAAACAAAAGAGATACTTTTCGATCTCAAAAGGCACGGAGAAAAATTCGTCGTGGCCCGCGGGGGAAGGGGTGGTATGGGTAACACGCATTTCAAAAGCAGCGTTCATCAGGTTCCACGTTTTGCGGAGACGGGCGAGGAGGGTCAAAAAAGAATCGTGACTCTTGAGCTTCAGCTGGTTGCTGACGTGGGTATTATCGGGTTTCCATCCGCCGGAAAATCAACCCTCATCTCAAGAATTTCGAATGCAAAACCGAAAATAGCCGCCTACCCGTTTACAACGCTGATTCCCAACCTCGGAGTCGTGGATATGAAAATGTTAGATAAACGTGAAAAAGGATCGTTCGTGGTTGCCGATATTCCAGGATTGATAGAAGGGGCACATGCGGGGAAAGGACTCGGGCACAAATTCCTGAAACACGTTTCACGGACAGAAGCGCTGGTTCATCTGGTTGACCCGACGCGCGAAAGCGTTGAAGATTTCCGGATCATCAATAAAGAGCTGGCAGCTTTTGATGAGAGACTTTCAAAAAAGAATCAACTGGTGGCAATAAGCAAAAGTGACGCCATAAGCGCTGAAGATCTAAAAAAATTCAAGAAAGATCTGGAAAAGAAGAATCCGTCACTTAAGGGGGAGCTGCATGTTATTTCATCCGTGACCGGCGAGGGCATTAAAGAGCTCGTTTTCGAAATGTATGAGCGGGTACAAAAATGGAGGACCGCGCGTGAAAAGGATCTGAGCGCCCAGGAACAGCGGCTCGAACAAGAGGAAAAGGTGTTCCGTCCGCATCTGGAAAAAAAGAAATTCGAAGTGGCTCTCCGCCGGACGAAAAAAGAGGCG
>DATDOI010000206.1:0-5299 GCA_035293325.1 Candidatus Altimarinota bacterium | reverse complement strand
AGAGCCGGGGATCCGGCCGTTTTGATTGCCGACTCCTCAAGCGCCCAAAAGGTGCTCGGCTGGAAGCCGGCGTTAAATCTCGAAGATATCGTGAAAACAGCCTGGCAGTGGCATTCGACTCACCCGGATGGGTACGGTGCTTAAGCTGATCTTTTATGAAAAACGATTCCATTATTTTTGATCTGGATGGCACTTTGTGGGACGCCACGCCGACCAGCGCAGTGAGCTGGACTGAGGGATTAAAATCGGTTGGAATTCATAAAACAATTTCTGTCGATGATGTTAAACGTGTTACTGGAAATCCTCAGAATATTTGCATCCAGATGCTTTTGCCACAGGAAACTCAACAATTTCCACACTTGATAAATCTTCTTTCCCGATACGAAGAAGCAGCAATCAGAGAAAAAGGAGGCAGTCTTTATAAAGGCGTACAAGAGGGGATCGTATCTTTGGCGAATGCATTTCCTTTGTTTATAGTGAGTAACTGTGAAGGTTGGTATCTTGATCTTTTTTTTAGAAATTCAGGTTTGAAAAAGTATTTTAAAGATTTTGATTGTTTTGGTTCATCCAATCTTGCAAAGTCTGCGATGATTCTTCAATTACTCGGAAAATACGACCTCAAGGCGGCTGTTTATATAGGTGATACTTCAACAGACGAGAAAGCTGCTCATGACGCAGGCATCGATTTTATTCATGCAAAATATGGTTTTGGACATACTGAAAAGGAAACTGTCGCCTGCAGTTCATTTCGTGAAATAGTCGCGAGATTTATTTAATCAGTTTGCGATTCCCGCGAACATAACCTGAACGACGCTCCAGAGTACTGCTGCCAGGACAATCGTCCCAACCACGGAGCTCAATACTCCATACGCCGCAATCTTCATTTCAGCTTTCAGGTGCTCTTTTTTCAGTATGAAAATCGCGATGCCCGTATTGAGCATCAGTCCAACAAAAACTCCCCAGTAGCTGCTGAAGATCTTCAGCAGTATGGTCATGATGAATGCGCCCAGAAAAAGTCCGCCCAGAAAAGCGATAATCTTCTCGATCAGACCGAGCTGCTTTTCGTTGAGTTTTTTATTGTGCAGCATGGGCGCGGACTTAGGAAGCTCCATGACATTTTTTGTATTTTTTGCCGCTGCCGCATGGACAAGGATCATTTCGTCCGACCTCCGGCATCGCGGATTTTGGTTTCGGCGAGTCTCCAACTTTGATCACGACCGGGTTACCGGTTGAAAACCCCGCCCCGGCGGCGGTCGTTTCGCCTTCGCCGTATGTGGATGCCGAAACGCTGCCTGATCCGCGCCATGATCCGCCACGCGCAAAAGGGTTGCCGCCGCCCGTGACGCTTTCAATCTCAGCATCGTTCGTGACAAGATTCTTCGGTTCACTGGAACGAAGCAGATGTTCCGGAAGCTGTTTCGTCAGATCCATTTTGAAGAGGGTCGTCACGGTGTTGCTCTGAATGGACTGCAGCAGTTTTGCGAACATCACGTACGCCTCTTCCTTGTATTCGATCAGCGGATCGCGCTGTCCGTAGCCCCGCAGCGCCACGCTTTCCCGCAGTTGCTGCATGTTATCGATATGTTCCATCCATAGCGCATCAATCACACTCAAATATACTCCGCGTTCAACGCGCCGCATTATGTTTGGATCTGTCAGAAGGTCCTCTTTTTTTCGGTACTCGTCAAAAAGGTACGCTTTGATTTTTTCGATCAGATCCTCACGTCCGCCGATTATTTCCAGCTCTTCGCGGGTAAGGGGATCGTCGTCATTTTTGTGAATGGCCACGACATCTTCATAGATGCCCACGTAGTTCCACTCGGATTCCGCGTCCTGCCGTGCCGTGTGTATTTCAATGATTTTTTCCACTTCGCTCTCCAGCAGCACCACGATCTCGTTTTTAACGTTATCGCTCCGGAGCACCTTATTGCGGCGGCTGTACATGATCTCGCGATGCTTGTTCATCACGTCGTCGTATTCCACCAGATGTTTGCGGATGTCGAAGTTGCGTCCTTCCACTTTTTTCTGCGCGCCTTCAATGGTCCCGCTGATCCATTTGTTCTGGATCGGCATATCGTCCGGCACTTTGAGCGTTTCCATCATCCCTTTGATTCTTTCCGCTCCGAAAAGGCGCATCAGATCATCCTCCATGGAGACGTAGAATTGACTTTCGCCCGGGTCGCCCTGACGTCCGCTTCGTCCCCGAAGCTGGTTATCAATGCGGCGGGACTCGTGACGCTCCGTACCGATCACCAGAAGTCCGCCGACTTCCGGGACCCCTTCGCCAAGTTTAATATCCGTTCCGCGACCCGCCATGTTCGTGGCGATCGTTATCGCTCCTTTTTGTCCCGCCTTGGCCACAATTTCGGCCTCTTTTTCATGCTGTTTGGCGTTCAAAACACTATGGGGAATGTTCTCCAGCTCCAGCATACGGCTCATCACTTCAGATTTTTCGATGGAGATGGTACCGATCAGCGCCGGCTGACCTTTTGTATATGCCTCTTTCACGCGCTGCGTAACGGCCATGTATTTACCCTTTTGATTTTTGAAAACCATATCTGCCTGGTCGTCGCGTTGTACATCTTTGTTTGTTGGAATAGACAGAGGATCCAGTCCGTAAATCTGCAGAAACTCTTCGGCTTCAGTCATGGCCGTACCTGTCATGCCCGCCAGTTTTTTGTAGATGCGGAAGTAGTTTTGAAAGGTGATGGTTGCCAGTGTTCGGCTTTCACGTTTGATCTCCACCTTCTCTTTTGCCTCAATCGCCTGATGGAGTCCGTCGCTGTAACGGCGGCCCTGCATCAGGCGGCCGGTAAACTCGTCCACGATGATAATTTCACCGTCCTTCACGACGTAATCTATATCGTGACGATACACGGTGAGCGCTTTCAGAGCCTGCTCCAGATGGTGCACCTCCATGAATCCGGCGTCGGTGTAAATGTTATCCACCCCCAGTTTTTGCTCCATCCGCCTGATTCCGTCCTCCGTGAGGGTGGCGGTCTTCATTTTTTCATCAAGGATGTAGTCTTCGTGCTCTTTCAGGTCGCTCACCAGCTGGGCGTAACGCGCGTATTTGCCCGTGGACTCTTCCGCAGGCGCGGAGATGATCAGCGGCGTGCGGGCTTCATCAATCAGAATCGAATCCACCTCATCCACAATCGCATAGTTTAGTTCCCGCTGTACCAGATTTTCCACACGCGTATTCATGTTGTCGCGCAGATAGTCGAAACCGTACTCGTTGTTCGTGCCGTACGTGATATCGGAATTATAGGCGTCCTGTTTTTCTTTCGTGGAAAGGCCGTAGGCGATGATGCCGACGCTCAGGCCCAGAGCCCTGTATAGTCCGCCCATCCATTCGGCATCGCGGTGGGCCAGGTAGTCGTTCACGGTTACAACGTGTACGCCTTTGCCCTCCAGCGCGTTCAGGTATACCGGCATCGTGGAAACGAGCGTTTTTCCTTCACCCGTTTTCATTTCTGATATTTTTCCCTGATGGAGGACAATGCCTCCCACCAGCTGAACGTCGAATGGGACCATGTTCCATTCAACATCATGTCCGCGTACCGGCCATTTTTTTCCCACAAGTTTTTTGCAGGTAAACTTCACCAGCGCGAAAGCTTCCGGTAGAAGATCGTCGAGTGTTTCACCTTTTGAGAGCCTTTCTTTGAACTCTTCCGTTTTGCGGGGGATATCTTCCTCTTTCAAACTCTCCTCATATTTCTGAAAATGTCCGTTGATATTTTCAACAAGCGGCCAGACCTTTTTCAGGGCCTTTTCGTTGGGATCGCCCAAAACTTTATTGATGAGCTTGTAGAGCATAAGTACGGATAGTGTAGACTATTCTTTATATCCCTTCAACAGTGCGCCGAACGTCTTGAAAATGATTTTGATGTCCAGCCACAGCGACCAGTGTTCTATATAGTACGTATCAAGCCGTACCTCCTCTTCAAAATCCAGATCTGAGCGCCCGCTTATCTGCGCCATGCCGGTAATACCGGGTTTGATGGTGAGGACGAATTTGTGGTGTTTTTTGTAGTTCGCAACCTCTTCCGGAAGGTGCGGGCGCGGCCCTACAAGGCTCATTTCTCCCTTTAGAACATTCAGAAGCTGCGGGAGCTCATCAATGCTTGTTTTGCGCAGAAAACGTCCGACTCTGGTGACGCGCGGATCGTCCTTTATTTTTACCAGCGGCGACCCTTCCCGCGTGTTTTTTTCAGCCAGTTCCGTATACCGCAGATTGTGCGTTTTGGGGTACATGGTCCGGAATTTGTAGAAATTAAAGAGCTTCCCCTGCTGGCCTACCCGCTTCACGCGTGATCCGTCATCCAGATATTTGAAAATGATTGTTCCCCTGGAGTCGAGTTTTATGCACAAAGCGCTGATCAGTAAAAAAGGGGAGAGGATAATGAGTCCCGCTCCGGCCCCGGTAAGGTCGAAAAGACGCTTGATGACTCTTCCCCAACCGTCCAGAGGCGTCGGTTTGAGTTTGATGATCGGAATGCCGCTCAACGTTTCCACCTCCACGTTTGTCTGCTGGACCGAGAGCAGATCGGGGACAAAACTGTAGGCGATATGGTGCTCGCGGCAGAACTCCCGGATATCGGAAGCCTGCGCATCCGACAGATCATGTTTAGTTTGAATTATCTCCTCCACCTCTTTCTTTTCGACTATTTCTGACAGCTTATCCACATGCCCCAGGTGTGTGATGCTGCTTTTGTGATGAAAAAGTCCGTCGTCGATAAGACCGACAATATCGTATCGCGGGTCTTTGGACATCTGCCGTGTCAGTATTTCCGTTATTTCATTATTGCCGATAAAGAGGAGTCTGGTTTTTCCGATATTCGCCCGCAGGAATCCATACTCTATGAAACGGATGAAAGATCTTCCCACGCAGATAAATATTGTGGCCAGAATCCAGCTGTATGCCAGAACGAGACGCGAAAAAGGGAATTCGTGGATGATAAAGAAGTAGGCGATGATGAGCATGAACCATGCGGAACTCAGAATAACGGTTCCTCCCAGTTCACGGCTGAGTCTGGGGGTAAACTTCAGTGAATACGTCCGGCTGAGTGCCATCAGGGTAATCAGTACCAGGATGGCTGTAACGCCGAAGCTCATATAATCCTCAATCGCGGGAAAAACATCCAGATCGAGCGGAAGCTGAACCCCGGGAATGAGGTCCGTAATCGTTCGTAAATGGTATGCCACCAGAAAAGCCACCGTTCCCATAAGGAAGTCGACCGGTATTTTGAGCAGTCCGAGGATGAGCTGGATGGGTTTCATGGCTTATTTCTTAACC
>DATDOI010000205.1:0-6308 GCA_035293325.1 Candidatus Altimarinota bacterium | reverse complement strand
CAAAGCAAAGTTTATTTTTACAGCGGGCGCAATCGGTTTCTTTATAGATTCATCCCGGGTTGCAGGCTACCTTGCGGGCGGCGCAACAATGGAATCATGGCTGTGGCAGGGGCTTTTGATTTTTTTGCCGGTCAGCCTTCTTGGCGCAGCTATCGCAAAAAAAATTGTAGCAAAAATACCCCAAAAATATTTCAGGACCATTATTGCTGTGGCCATTGGCATCATTGCCATAAAACTGGCAGTTTTTCCCTAGATGGTGGGCCCGCCTGGACTTGAACCAGGGACCAATCGGTTATGAGCCGACTGCTCTAACCAGCTGAGCTACGGGCCCATTTGTGAAGGAACCGCCGTTTTTTTCTGAAACCCGCAAACGCGGAATTGAAGCAAAAAAAAAGCAGCGCGTTCATATTACGATAGCGCTGCCCAATTCTCAACAACAATCCTTATTTCTTCTTTGTAGCCGTAGCCATGGCAACCGTGCGCGCCAGAAGAGATTTCTTGCGGTCTGCATTATTCCCGTGAAGGAGGTGGTTTTTGCGTGCCATGTCTATGACCGAAAAAGCCAGAGGAAGGGTTTTCTCTGCCTCCGCAGGATTCTCTTTGCTGAGAACCATAACTTTCTTCATGAAAGTTTTTACCTTTGTGTTGAGACCCTTGTTCCGCTCAGTGCGGCTTACAGCCTGACGGGCGGCCTTTTTGGCTGATTTTGTAACTGGCATAAGGAGTTTTTCGGAATCAATTGCCAAAACAATATATTTGATGGTCCCATAGGTGTCAAACAAATTAAAGAAAATACTTGACAATAAACTTGCGTAAAAGTAAACTCCCACTCCAATAATAAGGTTTTAAGGAACATATAGCGCTACCAAAAAGGGAAAAAGCAAAATATATTTCGTAATGAAATCAGGACAAAGGCATTATAGAGAATTGGAAAAGAGTAAGAGACTGAATCACCGTGAATGACATCACATCCCTACCATTTATTAAATTTATAAACCTTTTAACCCAAAGCCGTATGTCATCACTCAACTTGTCCTGGGTAAAGAAGCTCGCAGCATCAGCAATTGCAGTAACGATGCTTGCCGTTCCGCTTGTTCAGGCAGCAACGTTCGGATTTCCACCGGAAATCACCTCTTCTTCGGCAACGCCGAACCCTTTTAACCCGGACAACGGGCCTCTTGCCATTACCTGGACGCTTGGAAGCGAACCGGGAAATATCGAGGTGGACATTTTAAACAGCAGCTTTGTAAAGGTTCGTGACCTTATTGGTCTGACCCCATATTATAACGTACAATTGCCGGTTTATTGGGATGGACAAATCAACGGACAGGACGCTCCGGCAGGTGTTTATTACTACTATATTACGGCATCCAACGGAAACGGTTCCGATGTTGCATCCGGCCCTGTCACGCTCCAGTACAGCGGCGGCAACCCGGGAACGGCTCCGGTAATCGGCAGCTCTTCCAGCAACGACTCCTCGGACTATGCATCCCCGAATCCGTTCGATCCGAACACACAGTCCACAACGGTTTTCTACACGCTTAACACCGCTTCTACCGTAACCGTTTCCTTTAAGAACGGCAGCAACCAGGTGGTTGAGACGGTGAACGGCAGCCAGACCCAGGCGGTTTGGGATGGAAAGAACAGCTCCAACCAGCCATTCCCGGAAGGCATTTACACCTACACGATTACAGCTACGGCCAACGGCCAGACAGATACGGAAGATGGCACCGTTGAGATCGAATACGTCAGCAATCCTGGAACAGCTCCGGTAATCGGCGGTTCTTCCAGCAACGATTCAGATGATTATGCGTCACCAAATCCGTTCGACCCGAATGTTGAATCCACGACGGTTCACTACACCCTCAACACTTCTTCCACCGTTACGGTTGCCATCAAGAACGGCAGCAACCAGGTGGTAGAGACAGTGAATGGCAGCCAGACCCAGGCGGTTTGGGATGGGAAGAACAGCTCCAATCAGCCATTCCCAGAAGGCACCTACTCCTACACGATCACAGCAACGGCCAACGGTCAGACAGATACGGAAGACGGCACGGTTGAGATCCAGTATGGAAACGGTGGAGGCAATGATGTACCGCAGATCGGCAACTCATCCAGCAACGATACGAACGATTATGCATCTCCGAATCCGTTCGATCCGCACACGGAATCAACAACTATTCACTACAGCATCACAGATGCTGACTCCGTTACGGTAAAAATTTACGATGGAGGCAACCTCATTGAAACTCTCAGCAATCCGACCATGAGCCAGGCAGTCTGGGACGGTGAGGATTCCAACAGCAACGCATTCCCGGAGGACACCTACACCTATACCATCACAGCTACGAACGAAAACGGTTCTGATACGGAAGACGGCACGGTAACGATTGAATACGACGGCGGCAGCAATGGTGATGCTCCAAATATTACCAGCCATGATGCTGATCCGAACCCTTTTGACCCGGATCAGGAAAACACCAAAATCACCTTCCGCACGGACGAGGATGCAGACGTTACCGTTGAAATCTACGACGGCAGCGAAAAGATCCGCACGCTCCTGGATGGTGTTGAAAAAGATGGAAACGTCATGAATAGCGTTTCCTGGAACGGCGAAGATAAGTTTGGCGACCAGGTAAACGATGACACCTATACCTATAAGATCAAAGCCTGCGACGTGAACGACAGCACCGCTTGCGACAACGAAAGCGGCAGCATTCGCGTTGATACGGACGGCAGCGACGATGACGACAACGGCGACGATGACCTCATCAGCAATGTTGAGGTAAACAATGCCGTCTTCGATCCGACAGAAAATGAAGAGGCAGAAGTCTGTTTCGATATTGAGAACGACAACACGGAAATCACGGTTGAAGTTCTGGATGGCGATAACGATGTGGTTCGCGAACTGGTTGACGGGGTCGAATATGACCGTATGGACAACCGCTGCTTTGAGTGGGACGGCGAAGACGACGACGGCGACGTTGTTGACGACGAAGTGTACCGCTTCCGCGTAAGAGCTGAACTCGGCAACGAGACTGAGGTTGAAACGGCTTACACTGAGGTTGATACGGACGGTCACATCATCGGTTTTCCGGGCAGTGACGACAGCGAGTTCTGCGGCGGCTTTACAGACGTTCCGAAGAACAGCCCGTTCTGCAAAGCTATTGAACTGATGTTCTACCGCGGCATCTTCACGGGTTATGCGGATGGAACATTCCGCCCTTATGCAGATATCAACCGCGCTGAGGCGACCAAGGTTATCCTCCTCGCACTCGATTACGACATCATGAGCGATGATGGATCAAACCTGGGCTTCTGGGATGTTGTGAAGGGATCATGGTACATGCCATACCTCCGCACCGCCCGCTCCTACGGCATTATTCACGGATATCCGGATGGCGCATTCCGCCCTGCAGGAACGATCAACCGCGTTGAACTTCTGAAGATCTTCCTGAACGCTTCTGACATCGATATCCCTCACTGCAACGTGCAGCCATATCCGGACACCCCGATCAACATCGAGACCCGCTGGTACATGGACTATGCATGTTTCGCCAAGGCATACGGCCTTATGGGAACCGACAGCGCCGGCAATTTCCACCCGGACCAGCCGATGAACCGCGCCGATGTTGCAAACCTGTTCTACCAGTTCGAAATGCGTGGCCTGTATAACGGCTACAACCCGAACTACTACAATAACTACTACGGCGGCTACTATGGCACTCCGATCTACACGGCTGGCAGCAGCACGGGCGATCTGATTTCAAGCATTGACGTTGAGGATGCCGTATTTGACCCGACCGACAGCGAAACAACAAGAATCTGTTTCGACATTGAGAACGACAATACGGAAATCACCGTTGATGTTCTCGATGCAGACAACGACGTTGTACGCGAACTGGTTGACGGTAATGAGTACGACGAGAGCACCAACCGCTGCATCACATGGAACGGCCGCGACGACGACAACGATATTGTTGATGACGGCGACTACCGCTTCCGCGTTCGCGCAGACGTTGGCAACGCAATCGAGACCGCTTACCAGGATGTTGAGGTAGACAGCGGTAACAGCAGCAACGGTGATCTGATCACGAACATTGATGTTGAGGACGCCGTTTTTGATCCGACAAACGGAGAAACGGCAAGAGTCTGCTTCGATATCGAGAACAACAACACGGACATCACGGTTGAGGTGATCGACGAAGACAACGACGTGGTTCGCGAACTTGCGGACAACGTTGAGTACGACATCACAATCAACCGCTGCTTTACCTGGAACGGCCGCAATGACAGCAGCAACGTCGTCCCTGATGGCGACTACGAGTTCCGCATCAGAGCGGAAGAAGGCAGCGACGTTCAGACCGAGTACGAAGATGTAGAGGTGAACACCTGAAGCCCGAAAGGGGGACCTCTCTAAGCGATAATCAAAAAGCCCTCGCGCATGCGGGGGCTTTTTCTGTACAATTGAAGCGAAACTACATTACCTTCATGAAACAGAGAGACGAAAAACCGAACGCGTTTATGCCGGGAGTTATCTTTGGCCTTTTCCTCGGTTATATCCTGCGCTACGCCCGACGTCACAAAACTCAGCGAAAGATAATTGACGCAACCTATGACCTCCAGAAACACGGCGAAAAAACATAGGACGGCGAACAACGCTCAATACGCGGATCTTGCGGTCCTGGGGCCACCCAATACTTTTACCGATCTGGCGGCTAAAAAATACGAACGGCAGCAGAAGAAACAGCTCTCAAAAATATACTGCACGACCATAGCAGGGGTATTTAAAGCTGTAGAAAAAGGAAAAGCAAAAAAGGGGATTGTTCCTTTCAAGAATAATCTTCGGGGGCCTGTAGCAGAGACGACACGTGCGCTCAGCAAAGGTGGTTTCGTGATTCTCAAAAAATGGAATCGCGCGATCAGACATTCGCTCGTGGCACTTTCCGGAGTGAGGGGGAAAGAGATCCGCACTATTTCCTCGCATCCACAGGCGCTTAAACAGTGCGGCAACTATCTGAAAAAAAAATATCCGCTCGCACAAAAAATTTCAACAAACTCAACCATGGCGGCGCTGGCAAAAATGGTAAAAAGAAACGACCGGAAAATGGCAGCGATAATTCCCGCAGAAACCGGGCGAAAAAGTGGAATGCGCATCCTGGCAAAAAATATTGCGGACAGCAAAAAAAACAGGACCGTTTTTATTTTGATATCCGGATCCTGATATCTCAAAAATCGGCGTGAGCCAGAAATTTCTGGTAGAGCGCGACCGCTTCCATGTGATGGCCGGTGCTGGTCAGAAGAATGCGCAGGCTGGAGAGCGTCGTGATCGTCATATCGTCGGTGAGGAGATCGCCTTCGGAACTTCTGTCCGGTTGAGTTATCTTGGGTATCTGATTCAGGACATACGCCCCGAGTTTGCCCTGAAGATTTTTGTCATGACCTTTAATGTGGGCCATGAAGAGAAAAGTTATATCCCTGAAAAGCATCTCATAGAGCTCAACCCGCTGAGAATCGGAAAGCTCTTCTTTGCCATGAGTAAAGCTTTCAACGCATGAAACAAGCGAACCCAACTCAATATCGAGCTCGTGGAACATGGCGACATAATGGGTAATATTCTCAAAACCGTCACGGTTTCGAAAGAGTTCGGAAACGGTCGCCTCGGGGTCATCTTCAGAAAATTCAACATCGATGGGACCATTGTGATAGGGCACAACAATCTCATTACTGACATGACAAACTTCTGCCGCGGGAGTGGAAAAATCTTCAAGGTAAGCCAGCAAAGTCCGCCGTAAGTCCTGACGGGCGCCGTTGAGAGGTTCTGCCGCTTGAGCCGCTCTGTCTTCCAGATGAGGAAATGGGGCAAGCGGGCGGCGCAGACCTGCAGCCCGCATAGGATTGCTGATATGGGCGGGCATATCGTCAGGAACGGTTTCGGTGGCATGAGCGATAACAAGCTCCTCAAAATTCGGTGGGGGAGGTTGAGTAGGTGCGGATGGTGAAATATACGGCTCGGGCGGAACCACAGCCCTGGGCACAGGCATGGAATGCGGCGGTACAAACGGCTCGGACAAAAGGGGAGTGGGGCGATCTCCTGAATCAGTATCTTCCGAATCAGAGACAACAGCTTCTGCGTTCTCCGTGAACGGCAGAAATGCACGCTCGAGCATATCGTCCACACTGTCCATTTTTTCTCTCCTCTTGCCCATGGTAAATGTGGGTAAGGTTGTCTATAGTAGGCCAAAATCTAAAGGTTGTCCACCTCTTGTAACGATAAACTTCATGATAAATTACAGACCTTTTTTGGC
>DATDOI010000204.1:0-2256 GCA_035293325.1 Candidatus Altimarinota bacterium | reverse complement strand
ACTTGAAGCGGCTAATGCCGATCACGAGCCGGCAACGCTCACATTCAACGTGGATGGAGGCAATTTCTATTTCACGCCCAATGAGATCCGCGTAAAGAAAGGCGATACGGTAAAAATTGTCTTCAACAATACCGGCGGTATGCACAATTTTGTTCTGGATGAGTTCAACGTGACGATGGACCCGATCAAAGAGTCCGGAAGTCAGACGGTTGAATTTGTGGCCGACAAAGTCGGCAGCTTCGAATACTATTGCAGCGTCGGAAGCCACCGCCAGATGGGCATGAAAGGCACGGTCATCGTCGAAGAGTAGGAAAAATTCAGGTTCGAACCACCCGTTCGATAATCCGGGCAACGGGCTTGATGCGGTTTTCGAGTCCGTGTCCGGCATAATTTCCGGGCAGCACGATATTCGCTCCGTTGCCGTTCATGCGGAGAGTTTCAATCTCTTCGTCGCCCTCAAGATAGACGAGATCAAAATCGCCCTGCAGTAATTTTGATCCGGGAGGGACGATTTTGTCATGCCGGGATGAGATGGTAAAGACGCGGGAAGTATCCAGAGACTGGAGTGCTTTCTGGCATTCAAGAGCCAGAGTGGGGCGGTATTCGTAATGGCGGAAGAAGGGCTTATGGAGGCTTTTTGCCGGTACGACGTCATGGTCAGGGCCGAGAGGTCCGTCAATGAGAATCAGTTGAAGAATATTCTCCAGCTTTCGTCGGCAGGCCACCACCAGCGCAATGAGCGCTCCATAGCTGTGGCCCAGCAGAAGGAGATTGTCGCCCGAAATTTTATCCACGGCCTCCGTAACCTGTTCGATGACAGTTTCCGGGTGTTCCATCGCGCGATACCATGGCGCGCTTGGTATGACCGTACTTGAATGTGGTTCAAGTTGCTGAACGAGTTCGTGCTCGAGTTTGTCGATGCCTTTGTCCCCGAATCCGGTGACGATGGCGAGATCAGGATTTTTCATGGATGTGGATGGATCGTGGCCCATACTAACACAGGTTGCTCCAGCCTGTGCATCCTTTATAATGGGACAAATGTTTTCCTCCAATGGTTCTCTGGATACTCATTGCTCTCGCGGCGGCCGGTCTGACTCTCGCAACCTATCTTCGCATCAAAAAATCGAGGAACGAACAAATCCGCTGTTTATTTAAAGAAAAATGCAACCTGGTTCTGGGCAGTAAATACGCTCTGTTTTTTGGTGTCCCGACGGAAGCTCTGGGTATGGCCTACTACAGCCTGCTGCTCATCGGTTTTTTTCTGATGCTTTTTTTCCCCGGTCTGGTGCGGCCGGACGGTTCGCTGGCGTTGCTCCTCGTCGCCGCAATTGCGTTCGCTTTCTCTGTCCATCAGTTTGAGGTTCAGGTGCTCATTATTCGTGAATGGTGCTCGTGGTGCATTCTCTCTGCGCTCATCAACCTGGGGCTGATCGTGCTGCTTCCTTTTGCGCTGCTTTTTCCGGTAATGGATGTTCTGCTGCAGTCGCGGGATTTTTTTGTGATTTTCCATATTGTGACGATTTTGATCGGAGTGGGAGCGGCAACAATTTCCGATAGTATGTCCTTCCGTTTTTTGAAAGATTTTCGGGTTTCAGTCCGGGAGTCGCAGATCTTGGAAAAGCTGTCGCAGGTCATATGGTTTTCGGTGGCGCTCTTTATTGTGAGCGGGTTGGGACTTTTTTTGCCGAGGACTTCGGAGTACCTGTCACAGCCGAAATTTCTGGTGAAGATGATCGTCGTGTTGGTGATCATCGTGAACGGAACATTATTGAATCTGATGGTGGCACCAAAACTTACGGAAATACCGTTCAATAAAAAAATGGAGATCAAAGGGAAAAAAGCACAGGAACTGGAGGGTGTCAGACGACTGGCATGTATACTCGTACCGATTTCCATCATCTCCTGGTACAGCGCCTTAACGCTCGGTTTATTCGAGTCTCTACCGTTCTCTTTCTGGGAGATGCTGGGCGCGTATGTGGGGCTGCTGGTGTTCGGAGTTGTTACGGGTCAGGTGGTGAATCGTTGTATCTATTCGCGGAAGTGAGAGCATGGGAATGGGAAGATGTTTTCGTTTCGATTCGCCTTTGAGACGGGTGAGTTTGCGAACGGGAATATCGCCGCGGTCGTAAACATGCTGGGGCGTTTTTTGGGCCAGGGCTCCGCCGCCGGTAAAAATGGTGTGTTTGCCCATGCGGGCGGAAAGCTCGTCCATGGCGGCGTAGATCCGTTCCAGTTTTTCGATTGTGACGGGCGATT
>DATDOI010000203.1:0-2591 GCA_035293325.1 Candidatus Altimarinota bacterium | reverse complement strand
CGAAAAACCAAAAGACGCGGCGTACAGCTGCTGATCTTCGCGGGGAGCATTTTTTCCGTGGTTCCCGTTTTCCTCCTGCAATATATTCTGAACCTCTTCCCGCAATTAAACATCGTCAATTTTCTTCAGAGTCAGACTCATGATCAGAATCTGAATGTTGTCATACTGTTTGTATCCGTTGGAATCGTCGAAGAGATAGTTAAACAGGCGCTCGTCCGGTTTGTTGACCGGAAATATCTCCTCATCCAGACAATCGATGATTCCATTCGCTACAGCCTCATAGCAGCGCTGGGATTTGCATGTGCCGAAAATATTTTTTACATATCCGGCATATTTACACAGTTCAATCTGCAGCAGCTCATCGTAGCGTATCTTTTCCGGACCGTTTTCACCACATGCGCACATCTGATTTTTTCAGGATACTTTGGGTACTACTACGGGATAGCGAAATTCTCCATGAATATCGTGGAACAGTCGCGATGGGTTGGAAAAAAGCAGATTCTCGCAACCTTTCTGAGCCGGATTCTGAATATGTCACGCATACAATCACAAAAAGAGCTGACCATTGTAAAAGGACTTACGATTGCTATTGCCATGCACGCTGTCTTTAATATTCTGCTGCAGTTCAATCAGATTTTTCCCGTGGCCGTATTCGTAGCGGCAGGCTTTCTCCTGTTACTTCGCCTTCTGACGCAAAAGACAGGAAAGCTTATCCTTATTACGGACGCAAGCACGGAAAGGGTTTCTTCGATGCCGACAAAAGACGAAGAGGTGGTTATAGAACTGCTGGGAATGTGGTTTAAAGGCAAAAGGTATGTTGATGTCATACACATCTGTCAGCGCCTTTTGCAGCGTGATCCGGACAATAAAGTGGTCCAGCTCTTCAAAGCGCAGGCCATCGATAAAATAGGAAGCTCATCAACCTACGGAAGAATCTTACGGAACATGTTTCCAAGGGAGAAAGAAAAGTCGATTCCCGATATGATAAAAATGAAGGAGAAAGCGAATCCGATTTACGGGGAGAAAAAATAAAAGTAATATGGGAAGGCATTTTGCCCAGAGTTATGAGCCTTTCCTCATTGAACATCGCCATTGTCTGTGACTGGCTTACGAATATGGGCGGAGCTGAAAAGGTGATTCTGGCGCTCCACCGGCTTTTCCCGCACGCGCCCATCTATACGTCGCTCTATAACCCCGGGAAGGTGAAGGGTTTTGAAAATGCCACGATTCACACGTCCTACCTGCAGAATCTTCCCTTTGCAAAAAATCATCATCAATTGTACCTGGGATTCATGCCGCAGGTTTTTGAGGGTTTTAATCTGAACGACTATGACCTTGTGATTTCCAGTTCCCATTCCTGCGCAAAAGGAATCATCACAAAACCTCAGACGCTTCACATATCGTATTGTCATTCGCCGATGCGTTATGCGTGGGAAAACAGCATTAACTATATCCGCGAATATGAAATAAACGGGGTCATAAAAAAGCTGGCGCCCGTCTTCATTCATAAAATCAGACTATGGGACCGCCTGAGCGCGGACAGGGTGGACTATTTCATAGCAAACTCTCATCACATTCAGAGACGTATCCACAAGTACTACCGCCGTCCTTCAACGGTCGTTCACCCTCACGTAGAGCTTGAAAAATTCCAGCTTGGCGCTGAACGGCAAAAATTCTTTCTTGCGGTGGGCCGACTAACTCCCTACAAAAGGTTTGATCTCCTGATTGATACGTTCAATGAACTTGGACTTCCGTTAAAAATTGTCGGGACGGGCGTCTCAGCGAAAAAACTTAAAGCACGGGCAAAAGAAAATATTGAGTTTCTCGGGTACGTTTCCGACGCCGAGCTTTCCCGCCTCTATGGGGAGGCAAAAGCGCTGATATTTCCGCAAAGCGAAGATTTTGGAATTACGCCGTTGGAAGCCATGGCATCAGGGTGTCCTGTTATCGCGTACGGCTCCGGTGGAGCGCTCGAAACGGTGGTGGATTCAAAAACCGGAATTCTTTTCCCCGAACAAACGACCGTATCGCTCAGTCACGCCGTTGAAAAATTTGAGCAGCACCGTTTCAACCATCGCGCCATACGCGAACACGCGGAAAGCTTCAATGAAGACCGTTTCCGAAGGGAAATGCTCGATTTCATTGAAAAAAAATGGGTTGCTTGGCACAATGCGCAAAAAGAGATGCATTTCTCATAAATCGTTCAAATCACCATGACCATCCGTTCACATCTTTCACTCTATCGCCGACACTGGATTATAATTGTGCTGCTCACGCTCATTACGGGAGGAGCGTCGTACTATTACGGCCTGCAGAAAGCGACTCGCCCTTATGAAACGACTCTTTTTATAAGTCTCGGGGTTGCTCAGACAGAAACAAATTTCAACCCTGACTCACCCTACGACTATGGACAGGCCGCTGATAATTTTACTGAAACGGTGCAGGGCTGGTTTAAAAACCCGGGCCTGCTCAACGAAATAAATGAGAGTGTCGGAGAGGATATAGACATTTCCGCGCGCCGTCAGGAAAAACAGAATCTCGTCATCACTTTCGACGCGCCCTCTGAAAAAAAAGCACAGGAGATATCGGAC
>DATDOI010000202.1:0-10445 GCA_035293325.1 Candidatus Altimarinota bacterium | reverse complement strand
GTTTCTCCCGATTAAATCGGAAGATATTCGCTCACACACAATGCACAGTGAATTGTATGACCTGGAACCGCAGGTGGCCAAACGGCTTACCCGGGCGAAGATCGATGGGCGCCGTATCATAGCTGTGGGGACCACTTCCGTGAGGGTGCTTGAAACCTCATTTAGTGAAGGCGAAAATAATTTTCGGCCTGGAAAGGGCGAGACAGATATTTTTATTCGTGAGGGGTACCAGTGGAAATGTGTCGACGGGCTGGTGACCAATTTTCATTTACCAAAAAGTACGCTTCTTGTGCTCGTTTCAGCTTTTGCGGGCCGGGGGGCCGTCATGCATGCATACAATGAGGCTATCAGGCATCACTACCGCTTTTACAGTTTTGGCGACGCTATGTTTATTTTTTAGCGTATGTAAGCCAATTTTTATAGCCGGGAATTTCGCCCCGTACGATGCGCTGGAAGATCTCCTTCAGGTTTTTTGTGACAGGACCGATTTTCCCCTTTCCAATTGTTTGCTTGTTGACGGAGGCGATGGGAGATATTTCGGCAGCCGTACCGGAATAAAAAGCTTCCTCTGCCCTGAGCAGCATTTTTTTTGTTACTGTGGCCTCGCGGGCCGGGATTTTCTCTCTCCGGGCGATTTCAAGGATAGCTGAGCGCGTTAATCCGGGCAGTATGCTCCCCTTTTTGGGTGTTATGAGGACTCCTCTTTGAACGATAAATATATTTTCACCGGGCCCCTCGGCCACGTTTCCTTCTGAGTCCAGAAGTATGGCTTCGTCAAAGCCGCGGGAGTGCGCATCAAGAGATGCAAATATGGAGTTTACATAGTGCCCGCACAGTTTGGCATCGGATACGGTGCTCCGGGGATGTATCCTCATATATTTGGATATTCCGGCTTTCACGGGTTTGTCCCCAAGGTAGGCCCCCCACGGCCACATGGCGATAGCCAGATTGACCACGCAGCCTCTCGGGTCGAGTCCCATTTTTCCGTAGCCATAATAGGCAATCGGCCGTATGTAGCCCTCTTCCAGGCGGTTCACTCTGATCAATTGAACGATCGCTTCGCTGACCTCCTTTTTTGTGAAACCTATTTTCATCTGGAGGCATCCGGCAGAATAGAAAAGCCGATCCACATGCTCTTTCAGCCGGAATACGGCCGGCCCTTTGGCGGTTTTGTAGAAACGGATACCTTCAAAGGCCCCCCCTCCATAGTGGAGGGTGTGGGTCAGGATATGGATATTCGCCTTTCCCCAGGCCAGAAATTTGCCATTCATCCAGATTTTTGCGGCTGTTTGCATGATCAGACGGTATTCTAACGATTGGCTGGCTCTTTTGCTATGTATTGATGGCGGGAGGCCTTTACTTTCAGCCCATTTTTTTGTATAATTTATAGATAAGTAAAACAAAAATTATGAAGAAGCGGGCATACATTGCGTTGACTGTAGGAATGCTGGCATTGGCGGGTTTGATGCTTGTCACGACCGTGGTGCCGCGCGCTTATGTTCAGGCTCTCAGTTTTGACGAGCTTCAGGGGTATGGAGTTGATACGATCGCCGGTTATAGCACCCTTCTTACAAGCTCGAAGACCTATCCGAACCGTGAGGTGGTTTTCCACGTCGGTAAACCGGAGGGTGGGGTTGTGACGGTTTCCGCGACGACGGATCAGAGTGGGATCGCAAAGGTGGACCTCTATGATTATCATACGCGCAGGGCAGGTACGTATTCTGTCGGCGCGGCTCTCAAGGGTTCGTTACCGATCTCCAGAACATCTTTTACGGTCTACCCTGACGAGGTATCGGAAGAAAAATCCACTCTTGGTGTACAGAAAAATGTCGCGCGTGCAGACGGGAATGATCAGGTCTATGTTACCGTGACACTCCACGATCAGTACGGAAACCCTTTTCAGGGTCACAGCGTCAGTCTTATCTCGAGCCGCGCTCATGATAATGTAGCTGCAGCATCAGGCAGTTCAACGACAGATTCAAATGGAAATGTTCATTTTGTCGTATCTTCCGGCGAATCGGGCGTCTCCGTTCTTTCTGCCGTCGATTCCACGTCGGGAGGAGTGCTTGCATCCAGGGCGCAGGTGGCTTTCCTGAAAGCCGATGCGTATATGGATGATGTTGGGGGTAGTTTAACCTCTTTCATACCCATTGCCGCTGCGCAGGATGCCGGTCCTCTCCATCATTTTGAAATAGGAGATCTGCCGGAAACCATTCAGCCGAATCAGAATGTAACGTTCCGAGTTACAGCACAGGATCAGAATGATCTGACGGTAGAGAATTACACCGGGGTTGTGCATTTTTCTGCCGACGGTGATAACGGTTCCAATGTCGAGCTTCCGGAAGATTATACTTTTAAGGCCGAGGATCTTGGCACACATCAATTCAGTCTCGGTCTCAAATTTACAACTGCGGGAACATACAAGATTGTGGCGACGGATATCAATAATACCGCGATAAAGGGTGAAAAAACGGTTACTGCGGGTTCCGGAGGAACCCAGCAACAGCAAGGGGGCGCGAAGCCCGTGATAACCTCACCCCAGTCCGGTACATCGAGCCAGAATGTTCAGACGATCACCGGATCTGCGCCCGCAGGCATGAATATCAAAATTTTTGACAATGATCAGGAGATTGGCGCGGTGCAGGCAGATTCGAGCGGGTCCTTTTCATACCAGACGACCCCTCTCTCTGACGGGGATCATGAAGTGTATGTCGTAACCCTGGACTCCTCCAATACGGTTCAGGGCACGTCTGACACTATCATGCTGACCATCGATACGACCGCTCCAACGGTTGATGAGATTCAAATTACGCCGACAACCGGAATAATGCCCGGACAGGTTTTGAGCATTAAGGTCTTGAGCGAGGAGAATCTTTCGGAGGCGGCTATGATTTTCAATTCAGAGATTTTTGAACTTACGCCGAGTCTTGATCAGCCGGGTGCATATGTGGCCTCTCTTACGGCGCCCGCAACTGCCGGGGAATATACGATAGATGTTGTTCTGGTTGATGAGCTGGGGAATGAATCAACCTCGGCTTCGGTTGCAACCGTTGCGGTTTCAGCTGATGGCGGTTCTGTCGCCACTCAGGAGGAGACGCAACAGGAAACCCAGGAAACACAGACTCAGGAAACGCAGGTCTCCGACAACTTACCTCCGTCTCAGGTTTTTGGCGTTATTGCCTACGGTTCAGATAAGAGGGTGACGCTTATATGGGAGGCTGCGACTGATGAGGGTGCTGTTGACCATTATAAGGTTTATTACGGACTTGATCCGGCAAACCTGGACCAGCAGGCTGATACTTTTGACGCTGCGACCACCTGGTACATACCGGATCTTGAGAACGGGAAAGAGTATTTTTTCGCGATTTCGGCGGTGGATGATCTGGATACCGAGAGTCTTACAATGAGTGAACTGGTGAGCGGTATACCTTTTACCCTTGAGGTACAGACGCAATTACCGGAAAGGCCGACTGCTCCGCTTGCTTCAGGTGGGGATGACGCGCTTCTCCATGGTGCCGCCATTGAAGGCCGTGTTCCTCCTGAAATGAGCAAACAGGGTCCGGAGGCTTTGTGGCTTCTTGTTGGAACGGGCGGTGTTTCCGCGTTTGTTCGAAGGCTTAGGAGACGCAGGTAATAGTCGCGTTTGAGAACGGTGCCGATTTTCAGTCGCTTCCTTTTTGGTCGTCGGCTTGTTATGATGCCGTTCGCTTGTGCTACTTATTAACGTCCTATGGCAGCCAGCGAGTATCTCTCATTATTTATCCGCATTTTCTTCGATTTGCTCAGTTTTGCAATTCTGGTCCGGGTTTTGCTGTCCTGGATGGATGCGCGCGGCGGGGGCGGGCCTGTAGTGAAATTAAAAATGGTCCTCTATGATGTCACGGAACCTGTGCTGTCGTTCTTCAGAAAAGTTGTGCCGCGCGCGGGTATGATCGACTTTTCGCCTCTTGTGGCACTGCTCGCGCTCGATCTGGTGAAGGTTCTTCTGCTTTCAGTAATATCATCCTGAATATCGCAACAGCATGAAGGTATTTAATACAATGAGCGGAAAAAAGGAGGAGTTTCTTCCCCTGCACGGCAAGAAGGTCGGGATGTATGTCTGCGGCCCCACTGTTTATGATTTCGGGCATCTGGGGCATGGACGTTCGGCGGTATCTTTTGACGTTATCCGGCGTTATCTGAAGTATCGCGGCTATGATGTGACGTTCGTGACGAACTATACGGATATTGAAGATAAAATGATCCATCGCGCCGAACTCATGAAAATAACTGTTCCGGAGCTGGCTGCGCGAATTATTCCCGAGTATGAGCGCGATTATGGGTCCCTTGGCGTTCTTCCCGGTGATGTCCAGCCCAAAGCAACCGATCATGTTCAGCAGATGATTGAAATAGTCAGCGATCTTGAAAAAAAGGGCATGGCGTACGTGATCAGTGACGGCGTTTATTATGATGTCAGCAGATTCAAGCAGTACGGAAAGTTATCGGGACAAAATCTGGATGAGCTTAAGAACGGCATTCGGGTTGCCGTGAACGAGGAAAAGAGAACACCTCACGATTTTGTTCTCTGGAAGTTCAGCAAGCCGGGTGAGCCTTCGTGGGAGAGTCCGTGGGGTCCCGGGCGGCCGGGATGGCATATTGAGTGCAGCGCTATGAGTCGCAAATATCTCGGCGATACTTTTGAAATCCATGGTGGAGGGGCGGACCTGGTGTTTCCTCATCATGAATGTGAAATTGCGCAGAGTGAAGCGTCCTCAAAAAAACCTTTTGCAAAATACTGGCTCCATAACGGTTTTATACGCATTGATAATGAAAAGATGTCCAAATCTCTCGGTAATTTTTTCACCCTCAGGGATATTTTTGAAAAGTACCTTCCGCAGGCTGTTCGTTTTCTTTTTTTGCAGACACATTATCGTTCGCCGATCGATTTTTCTGACGCGATTCTTGACCAGGCGACAAACGGACTTACGCGCATTCATGATTTTATGAGGAGACTTTATGCCTATGACGCTCCGGATGGGGCGGATGATGATGCCGGAAAAGTTATCGAAACGTGCCGCTCAAAATTCGAAAACGGGATGGACGATGATTTTGAGACTCCCGTTGCTCTTGCCGCATGTTTCGATCTCATTAAGGATGCGAACGTGTTAATGGACAGTTTCAGGCTCTCAGATGAAGGAAAAAACAGCCTCATACATTGGGTCAGGGAGATAGACATGGTTCTGGCAATTTTTGAATCAACATCTACGGAATCCCTGGACAGCGACGTATTGGCCCTTATTTCGCAGCGTGAAGACGCGAGAAAGAGAAAAGACTGGAAGAAAGCTGATGAACTCAGAGAGGAGCTTCTTCAGCACGGTGTGCAGGTTGAAGATACTGCGAAAGGAACGGTCTGGAAGAAAGTATAACTTCGTCCCGTCTTTTCATTCTTTCAGGAGTCTATCAGCAAGCGTGGTAATGTCGCCGGCTCCCATGGTAATGACGACGTCGAATTTTTTCAGATGATCGCGCACATATGTGAAGGTCTTATCCATCCCATCTCCGTATGACGTTGCGGGGTGATTTTTCGCAATGGCATCCACCAGTTTTTCGGGAGTTATAGAGTGTACATCTTCCTCCGTGTCGCGCACCTGATATATGTTTGGAACGATAACCTCGTCAGCGTCGGAAAATGCCAGGGAGAACCGTGGGAGGAGTTTACTCGTGCGGCTATACTGGTGGGGCTGAAAAATACACAGAATTTTTGCCTCTTTACCGTATCGCGTTCTTGCAGCGGCCAGTGTTGCCTTAATTTCTGTTGGATGGTGACCGTAGTCATCAATAATGATCGTTTTTCCGACCGTCCCCTTTATCTGAAATCTTCGCTCAGCCCCTCCGTAATTGTTAATGGCCGCTTCGACTCTGCCTGAGTCGAGCCCGCATTCCGTCGCTGCCGCAAATGCTGCTGCCGCATTCATAATATTGTGTTCGCCAGGTATCTGAAGAAAAAATTCGGAGATCACCTCCCCATGGCGGGTGAGTCTGTTTTTCTCCAACCGGTAATCTGCTTCACGATTCTTTCCGAAGAAGATAATTTTTGGTTTTTGATCCGATTTTTCCGCTTCATTGCAGAGCTGCTCCACTTTCAGGTCGTCCATGTTCCCCACAATGATCCCGCCCGGGGTGATGTTTTTCAGAAACTCTCTGAAGGCCCTCATGTAATCCTCTTCGTCGCGATAGTAATCCAGGTGATCGATTTCTATATTGGTAATGACAATGGCATGAGGACGGTAGGAAAGAAAACTGCGGCAGTATTCACATGCTTCAAGAATCAGCTCTTCTCCCTCGCCAAGCCGCTCATTCCGCCCTTCAAGTTCACTTGTGGGCGAGCCGATGATGACCGTCGGATCTTTTCCCGCCCCCAGAAATGCGGCCGTTATCATTCCGGTCGTTGTGGTTTTCCCATGGGTGCCGCAGACGGCGATGGTTTTTTTTATTTTCGTTAAGGATCCCACGGCCTCCGGATAAGAGAGCTCCGTAAGTCCCCTCCCCCGGGCGGCTGCCCTTTCAACGTTATCGTAGGGAACAGCGGGCGAATATACCACCAGCTCGGCGGCAGACGGTATTGCATCGCTTGCATGGCCAATCACGATATGAATTCCACGCACGGAAAGTTTTTTTGTTGTTTCTGAACTTTTCTGATCAGACCCGCTGACAGTAATGCCTGATTCTTTCAGAATCGCAGCAAGTGCGCTCATGCCGCTGCCGCCGATGCCGATGCAGTGGATATGGCCGTAGTCGAGAATACTTCTTTCCATGAGGTCTGTTTTGCCTTATACTCGGCTTGTAATGGTTGTTCCCGTATACAGCTTACCATGGCTTTTCGATTTCAGCATACCTCGCACACGGCAAAGCTTATTATCATAGCAGAGTTCCTGTTCGTCTCGTACCTGCTCTATTCTCTCACGAAATCGGTCTATCAGAATTATCAGTTCGATGTGCATGTGCAGAACTACAAGCGTGAAAATCAGCTTATCGAAGAGGAAAACAGGCTGAAGAGTGAGGAGTTTGCCTACTACAGTTCTGATGCCTACGTGGAAAAAATCGCCAAACAGAATCTGGGTCTGGTGAATCGGGGTGAGGAAGTCATCATTATCCCGGACGATGATCTGACGATGGATGGAATGATTGGTATTGGAGATGAGGAGGAGCCTGAAAGCCCTTACCAGAGCCTCAACAATCCGCAAAAATGGTGGAAGTTTTTCTTTGACATCAAAGAGTAGAATCGGTACATTCAGGAGCGTGTTTACGCCGCGGGGTAGAGCAGAGGCAGCTCGTCGGGCTCATAACCCGGAGGTCGGTGGTTCGAATCCACCCCCCGCAACCAAAAAATAGGATATGAGGCTGGGTAGCTCAGTTGGTTAGAGCGTGGGACTCATAAGCCCGAGGTCGGCGGTTCAACTCCGCCCCCAGCTACCATTTTGAACATATGCAATCCAAAGTAAAATTCAGCGTGATGGCAGAAGACGAGGAAAAAATGTACCTCGCGCTTCGTGGCAGGCGGGAAAAAATTGTCAGGCCTCTGGTTGCGTGGCTTGCCAAAAAAAGGATAACCCCCGACAGTTTGAGCTATACCGGTCTTGCGATGCTTGTTCCCTTTGTGTATTTTTTTTCGTTTCACCCGTGGATAGCTTTCGTATTTCTTCTTTTTACGAAGCTTTTTGACAGCCTCGATGGTTCGCTCGCGAGGTATTTAAAAAGGGATTCGCGCAGGGGCGCTTTTCTGGACGTGAGTTGCGATTACGTCGCCTTCTTTACGACCTTTCTCGTTTTTTTCTATTTTAAACTCTTCAATCCCTTCTGGGGCGCGCTCTACATTTTGAACTATGCCGTGCTTGAAGGGTTCGTTATATACGGACGCGTCTCACGTCTCACTCTTTTTCCGGTATTTAACAGAGTCATTCCCAATTACGGATGCTATCTGGTTTTTTTCATTTGGCTGATTTCCGGATACAACTACTTCGATCCGTTCCTTGTTTTTGTTTCAATCTATATGGCGGTTACAAACTTTTTTCTTTTCTTGCGGGTACGATGGTCCTTGTGATTTTACAGTCACTGTTTTTTTTCCTGCCGTCCTATCTGGGAAATGCTGCGCCTGTCATTTTGGCGCACTTTAAAATTGCAGAGAGGCTGGCCGTTCCGGTGGACGGAGGGCGGAGGTTATGGGGAGAACCCGCTTTTGGAGCGACCAAAACATGGAGAGGCATTTTGGGTGGCGCTCTTTTTGGATGCCTGACCGGCCTTTTGCAGGCCTGGCTGTGGCAATGGAGTCCTGATGCGGGATTTCTGTTTTTAACGGAATACTCATGGTCATTCGGTGCACTTCTTGGTTTGTTGCTTGGCCTGGGTGAGGGCATCGGGGATCTTATAAAGAGCTTTTTCAAGAGACGACTTCACATCAAAAGCACGGCTGCATTTTTCCCGTTTGATCAACTGAGTTTCATTGGAGCGCTTCTTTTTTCGGCATTGGTTTTCATACCTTCCGTCCAACATCTCATCGTTATCTGCATCGCATCGATTGTGATTCCGGTTATCTCGAATTACGCGGCATTCCGCCTGGGATGGAAAAAGGTCCCGTGGTGAGTCAGGTTTACCCGGCTATAAGGTTGTGAGCGTACTCTTTGATGGCTGAGTAATTGCCCGCATTCGGCAGGAGTATGTACTGGCCCCGGTCGTTTTTTGTAGAATAAAGGTAGTTCTGAGTGCTCAGCACATTGTTGTTTACGATTTCAAAGTTTTCATATTTTTGCAGGTATGCGAGTCCTTCAAAGAGATTCACGTCGGTTTTAATTCCCTCCTGGATTTTGCCGTATATGTTTATGGCGAGATCAATCTGCGACACAAGCCCTATCTCCCTGATTTTTTCTTTTACCGCGAGCAGAATCTGCTGCTGTCTTTTGCTGCGGTCAAAGTCGGAGGTGGATTTTCTGCTCCTGGCGTATTGCAGGGCTTTTGTTCCATTCATGTGCTGTTCTCCGGCACTAAATGACACGGTAACGTAGCTGTGATTTGGTCCGGGGTATGATCGGTCGGAAAAGGATTTATCCACGTTGATTTGAACCCCTCCGAGCACATCTATAAGATCCACAAAGGAGTTAAAATCGAATACCACGTATTTGTCCGCATGAATGCCAGTAATTTCCTCCACTGATTCCGTGAGCTCTTCAATTCCGTATTTTGAGTAAAGCTCATTTATCTTTCGGCCGTTGTGATACAAATCTCTCGGGATGCTGATCATGGTAACTTTTTTTGTTCCGGGGTTGATGTTCGCCAGGATCATGCTGTCCATCAGGCCGGCGTTTTGCCCGAGTATCAAAATATCCACCATGTCCTCTGAATATTTCGGGAGGGCCGTCTCTTTCTTCAGGTCCGAATTTTTTTTCGCGAGATCGCTGATGATATTCTCTTTTTCGGAAAGAGCTGAGGCCAGATGGAGCTGATTTTTTGTCAACTCCGCGCTTACGCGTTTCCAGTCGCTGATTTTGAGATCCTTTGACGCTGTCAGTTTCGTGACTTCCTGAAGTTTATTATTAAGCGTTGTTACACCTTTTTTCAGGGAAAGGAAGGAGGCCTCCCTTTTATCCATGTCTTCCCGCAGGGTTCCCACTTCGTTCACGAGGAGGCTTATTTTCAGGTCTTTTTCAGCGAGCTCATCCTGATGATTCTTTGTCATCAGGGCAAGGCCGCTTACGGAAAAAAGCAGGGCTATAAAGAGTCCGATGAGGGCGTTTTTAACGGTTTTAAGATTCTTATCGTCCATATTAGGTGGCTGCAACGTCTATGCCGATTCGCGCCGATATTTCCTGATCCACAAACTCCCGTTTGCGGCCGTATTTCATCCTGGAATACTGGGTGATGATCTCACCGATTTTCGGGTTCGCCTTGCTCATGTCGTAGATCGTTTCCAGGGAGAAAGGGCGGGATGTCGTGTTGTTGATGTTGAGCTTGATGTAGGCTTTGTAGTTTGCGATACCCAGTACATCCTGCTCTGTCAGCACGGGCGCGTACTCCTTGGACATGTATTCGGCATCATCCGCACCGACCTTGAAAGACATCATGGTGCCCACGTTACCGAACACAGCGTCGCGTATGGAGGTGTCCTGTTTCTTTTCAAGCTGTTTTATGTACTGATTGGCCATTATGAGAGCCAGATGGTATTTGCGGGCCTCAGACAGGATTGAACAGAAGCTGTCGGTAGCGAAGTTCTGGAACTCATCAACGTACAGATAGAAATCTTTACGTTCTGATTCAGGCATATCGACACGACTCATTGCAGCCATCTGAAGGCGGGCGACAACGATAAGACCCAGCAGCTGTGTATTCAGATCTCCGATCTTACCTTTCGAAAGATTAATCAGAAGAATTTTTTGCTCATCCATGCACTTCCGGAAGTTGAACGCGGATTTTGT
>DATDOI010000201.1:0-3579 GCA_035293325.1 Candidatus Altimarinota bacterium | reverse complement strand
CACTCGTCGCATTGTTCCGGACCCGCGTCTGATGCGTTCATATGTTTCCGCATCGGCGCCGTCGGTGGCAATATCGTGCCTCCTTATTCCGCTTTCAACGGGAGCATGCGAAATTTTTGGTTCGAACGAGGGCGTCGGTGCGGCCGAAGAGTTTTCAGAAATGGCTGACCCCGTACTTCCAGCCGCGCTCTCAGTTTTTTTCTGTTGATTCCAGACGTCCCATGCAATGACAAAATCTGTCGTGGTTCGTAGAGTCTCTTCCCGTAGCAGATTCACGGTCCCGGCATACGTATGGACTTTCTTACCGTACTCGTCCGTTCCCGGAATCGGGGGTACCGAATCGCCGGCGTTCCGCTGATAGTCTCTCGGGTCGCGCGGTATGCCAAGAGTTTCCGAAAAATCGTAAATACGCTGAAGCATCCTTTCAATCATCTCTTCGGGAGGAGTGGGGTTGCGCGCGACGGCCTGCACTATAAGCGGCTCTATTATGTTGCGAAGATCGGGCCTCAGATTGCCCCAGCCTTCCAGCAACAAAAGGTAGTACCTTGCCGACTTTTTTTTATCGTCCGGAGTATCATTGTCGAAAATTCTCCTCAGTAATTTTTTGTGCTGCTCTTTTTTCTCCTGTGAGAGAGGATTGAGTAGTTTGCCTTCCGGCAGATTGTCCAGATATCTCGAATTGTCCGGAGGTGAATGTTTGGGATCTTCCATAGAAGGCAATTATGGTTTTTTGGCCCCTGTTGTGTCAAACTTATATTGTAAAATATCATTAATTTTTGTAAAATCGCACTACGATGGATGCACTGTTTCAGATCAGGGGGAAAGTGGTCGAAGGCCGGCGGGTTGGTCGTACACTGGGTTTCCCGACTCTCAATCTGGAGGGAGTCCATGAAATGCCCTTTGGAGTTTATGCAGGCAGAGTGCATACGCCGCTTGGTCATTATAAAGGAGCGCTCCACTACGGCCCCAGGGGAATTTTGGGATTGGAGCAGCCTATGCTTGAAGTTCACTTACTCGACTTTGAAGGAGATTTATATGGTGAAAGCGTCGTGGTGGACGTGTATAATAAGGTACGTGACGTGATGCCCTTTACCGATCACGAATCTCTGAAAAAACAGATCGAAAAGGATGTGAAGGAGGTCCGCCGTTTGATTCTCTCCCATGATCAAATTTCTCAAGAGTAAAATTTCCGACACCAATCCGTTGAGGCTGCTGTACCACAAGGTCATGGCGATCATCGCATGCCTGTATTACCGCTTCCCCTCACGCTATTTGAATGTGATCGCGGTGACCGGCACAAAAGGAAAGACGACGACAACGAACCTTATAGCCGGTATTCTGACAGAGGCCGGGTACAAGGTCGGCATGACCTCCACCATTAATTTTCAGGTCGGAGATCGCCGATGGACGAACGCCACCAAAATTACGACGCTCGGTCCGTTTGTTCTTCAGAAACTTTTGCGGCAGATGGTGGATGAGCGATGTACTCATGCCGTGCTGGAAGTTTCCTCTCACTCCATTCTGCAGAACCGCATCTGGGGAGTGAATGTTGATACGGCTGTGATTACGAATATCGGTGAAGATCATCTGGATTACCACGGAGGGGCTGAAAATTATCTCCGCACCAAAGGTTTGCTGTTCTCCAGACTGAACCGTTCTCAACGCAAAGCCCGCATTCAGAAAGTTGCCGTTATTAATAAGGATGAGGCTCACTTCCAGTATTTTGACCAGTTTATCGCGGATCGTAAATTTACCTACGGAATGGGCGGTGGTACCTGTTTTGCCACGGATATGTCGCTTGTCCCGAGTGGTTCGAAATTCACCCTCAATATTCCCAATAATCGAATAGATGTCACCCTGAACCTGCCGGGTGAATTTAACGTTTACAACGCGCTGGCGGCGGCCACGGTGGGCCTGGCGAACAACATCAATATTACGACTCTCAAGGACGCACTTGAAAAAACCTCGACGATTCCGGGCCGTTTTGAAGCCATTGATTGCGGCCAGAAGTACCATATTGTCGTTGATTACGCACATACCGAACAGTCGCTGGAGAGCCTTCTTAAACTGTATAAAAGTCTGACGAAGGGGAAACTGTACGTTGTTTTTGGAGCTACGGGCGGGGGCCGCGACAAAGCGAAGCGTCCCAAAATGGGGGCTGCCGCGGACGAACACGCCGACTATATTATTGTCACGGATGACGACCCCTATGAGGAGGATGAATATACGATAGTGGAGGATGTTTCGGCCGGGGTGAAGCGTGAGGAGGGGGACCGGTTCTGGAAGATTCCGAATCGTGAGGAGGCCATTAAACTCGCGCTTACCATGGCGCGTGAAAATGATACGGTCGTGGTGGCCGGTAAGGGAGCGGAAGAGCTCCAGATGATTCATGGAAAGGCCGTGCCGTGGGATGACCGGAAGGTTATTCGGGCCCTCCTGAGCCGTGAAATGAGGGTGGAGATCCATCCCGGGAAAACGCAGTCTGCGGAGAATGTGTTCATGAAAGCTTAGTTTTTATCCGGTTATGATCGGGTTCCTCCTTATTGATAAATCTTCCGGAGGCACATCGTTTTCCTGCGTGCGCGAATTACGGAAAATAACCGGTGAGCGGCGCATGGGTTTTTTAGGAACGCTTGATCCGCTGGCAACGGGACTGCTTGTTTTTGCCCTTGGGGAAGCGACGAAAACGCTTTCCTATCTGGAGGGGCTCGATAAAGTGTATGAAGCTGGTGTCAGGTTCGGCGGGGTTTCCAACACATATGACGCTGAGGGGGAAATAACGGAACAGGAAGTTTTAACCCGGCCCGTGCGAGCGGACATTCAAAAATTGTTGGAGGAGGATTTTCTTGGTGAACGAATGCAGCAACCTCCCGTTTTTTCCGCCATCAAGGTCGGAGGAAAGCGGTCATATGATCTGGCGCGAAGGAATCAACCGGTGGAGCTGAAACCCCGGAAGGTCCATTTTTATGACCTCAAAATTTCGTCGTATGCATGGCCGCATCTCCGTATGACGGTCCACTGCTCCAGCGGCACCTATATAAGGAGTCTTGCACACGATCTTGGGGGAAAACTTGGATGTGGCGGATATGTTGAAGAGCTCAGGCGCACAAAAATCGGAAGTTGGGATGTGAAGGACAGTCTTCCGCTCGCGAAATTAAACTCTTTGAATGTCGGGCGACACGTTATTCCCGTTGAAGACTTTTTAAAAGACTGGCCCGGACTGACCGTTTCTGCTGAAGAGTACGAAATTTTAAAAAACGGAGGGTTTCTTGAAAATAGATCCGGGCATAAAAAGGGGCCTATTTTGGCTTTTTATAGCGAAAAATGTGTCGGTGTGCTTGAGATCCATTCCAGTGGAAAATTGAAATTTGAGCGCAGATTCAATACAGTATAGCTCATGGAGCAGTATATTGTACCGGCAGGTTTTGCCTTCTGTCTTACGTTGGCGCTGACCGTTGTCGCCATAAAGATTTTTCCGAAACTGGGGCTGATGGATCGTCCCTGGAAGTACGGGCTTACGCGCAAACCCATTCCTTATTATGGCGGGGTGGTGCTGTACCTTGGTTTTGTGGCGAGTGT
>DATDOI010000200.1:0-3890 GCA_035293325.1 Candidatus Altimarinota bacterium | reverse complement strand
TATGGGGATAGAGAAGCTCATGGAAAAAGGGATGAATCCGACCACAGTACATAATGTCCTGAACCGGGTGGAGCGCAACCGGCACAAGTCGGAAATGCCCTTCATTATTAAAATCAGGAGAGCACAGACCTGAGGGTGGATAACTGTGGTACTATGACAACAGAGATACTTTAGCCTTAATCCTATGCGCGCACTATTTATCGGCCGTTTTCAGCCTTTTCACGTCGGACATCTGAGCGTCATTCAGAAAGCGCTCCAGGTTGAGGGAGAACTGATGATCGGTATCGGCAGCGCATCGGACAATTTCAGCGCGGCAAACCCTTTTACCTGCAGTGAGCGTATCCAGATGATAGAGGCTGCGCTTACAGAGGCGGGTATTCCAAAAAATCTCTGGTCCGTCTACCCGGTCCCGAATATTGAAAACTACGGTCTGTGGCCTCAGCATGTTGAGATGTTCATTCCACCTTTTGTGAGGGTGTACACAGGTTCGGACGTCGTGAAAAAACTGTTCGAGGAGTACAACAAAAAGCTTGCCTCACCCTATGAAATCGTCACCGTTACCAAGGAACTGCGCGTGTCCTCCACAGACATCCGCGACAGAATGCTCAAAAAAAGGAAGTGGGAGTATCTGGTCCCGGACAGCGTCGCCCGCCTGATCCACGAATGGGGAGGAATGGAGCGGCTTGCAGCCGTTCAGGAAGCCACAAAGTAACAGTCGCCGGTATTTATTGACAAGAAAGCATAAAAGTATAGAATACTCTCTTATTTTTTGTATTGCAGGCGATGAAGAAAGGATTGAACACGCCAAAAAACAGCCCTCGGGCAAACGATTTCACACGATTGATGGACGGCATTGCCGCACTCTACGATAGTCCGACAGATGCGGCTCGTCTGCTCCAGGAAAAAATAGGTGCGATCAGGGGCTTAAAAAAATACAGACCGCTCAGAGCCACACTTGCTCAGGATCTTGAAAAATTTTACGCGGATCAGCAGCAAATGGCTGAACGCCGAAAACGATCCGGAGAAAAAAGCCCGGTCGCCATTCTTAAGGTTCATGTGGACGAGTGGATGGCAAAACTTGAGGCTGCCTCAAAGGCTGATGAAATAGGTATTACGCGCGAAGCCTTTGAGCAAAAATACAATGAGCTGGTTCTGGGTTCAGCGGGTCCGGTGAACGGTGATGAATCCCTTGATGATGTGGTGGACGAAGCGCTCCATGATCCGGAAACGAGAAGGGCGTTTTTTGAAAATGAGGAGGAGCTGGTCGGTCAGCTCAGCCGTGAAACTGAGGACGCTGAAAGATATGGGAAATCCAGCCAGATGGACATGCCGGACATGGAAACTGATTCAGATGTGCACGAAAGCGCTGAAGCGTTCGCCATGGCCATGATGGCTGAAGAAGCGAAGCTGGCTCAAAGAGCCAAAACCGGCTAATATGCCGGAGCAAAATCGACCAATACAACTTATGAAGATCAACCCTCTCATCTTCCGCGCTTATGACATTCGCGGGATAGCCATAGCACCCCCGCTAAGCGGGGCGGTTGCAGACCTGACGACAGAGACGGTCAAAGCAATCGGACAGGGAACGGGAACGTACATGAAACGTGTCTACGGCACTCGCAACCTGATGGTGGGACGAGATAACCGTCTGCACAGTGAAGAGCTCCAGAAAGCATTTATGGAAGGCGTCCTTTCAACAGGTGTAGATGTAACCGACGTTGGACTCTCCACGTCTCCTCTTCTCTATTACTCGGTCTGCAAACATGAATTCGATGGAGGCGTAAACATCACGGCGAGTCACAACTCCAAAGAGTATAATGGAGTAAAAATCGTCGGTAAAAACGCCCATTCTGTATGCGGCGAGGAGCTTCAGAAAATTCTGGCTCTTATTCAGAATGAAGATTTTGAAAAAGGGAACGGTGAACTGACAACCAAAGAGGATAATTTTGAGGTGTATCTGGAAGATATGAAAAACCGATTCAAACTGACACGGCCGCTCAAAGTGGTGGTGGATGCCGGGAACGGAACGGCGGGAAAGTTTGCGCCGGAACTGCTGCGAACAATAGGCTGCGAAGTGATTGAGATCTACTGCGATCTGGACGGAAACTATCCCAACCACGAAGCCAACCCCGAAGAGGAAAAAAATATGCGCGACCTCGGCCGGCTCGTCGTGGAAAAAAAGGCGGATCTTGGCATAGGTTTTGACGGCGACGGAGACCGGGTCGGAGTGGTGGATGAAAACGGAAAACATTATTCGGCCGACTGGCTGCTTCTGCTCCTGGCGCGGGAACTGCTGGCGGTACAACCGGGCGCGCAGATAGTTTTCGACGTAAAAGTATCAAAAATTCTTATAGACGAAATTACCCGACTGGGCGGCGAACCGGTTATGAGCAAAACGGGCCATTCGTTCATCGAAGGAAAAATGCATGAGCTGGATGCACCTCTTGCCGGTGAGATAAGCGGGCATCTCTTCTTCGGCAGAAAAACGTACGACTACTACGGCTTTGACGATGCTTTTTTCGGAGCCTGCAAAATTCTTGAGACCCTGAGTACATACGATAAACCGTTCTCGGCCCATTTCCAGAATCTTCCCGTTATGTTCACGACTCCGGAATTCAAAGCCGGCTGTCCGGATGATCGGAAATTCCAGATTGTTGATGAACTGACGAAACATTTCACCCGCAGCCACAAGTGCATTACGCTCGACGGGGTGCGCGTGAATTTCGACGACAGTTCATGGGGCGCAGTACGCTGCTCCAACACCAGCCCGAACCTGACGCTCCGGTTTGAAGCTCTCACCAACCACCGCCTCGACGAAATCCAGAAGCTGATGGTTGAGCAGCTCAAAAAATACCCGGAGGTGAGCCTTTCATGGTATAAGAAAGAACCATCGGCCTAAAACGAAAACCATGCCGAACACGTCAGCCCTTCAACAGGAAAACCTCCACTCAGAAATTACCGGCTCTAAAACAGCCATAAATTCAAGAGTTGATGGGCTTATTCGCAAGCACCCTCTCTGGAGAGTCCTGGAGATTATTCCAGGCTCAATTGCGTGGCTGGCACTCGCCATGCCGCTGATTCTTTCATTTTATTCTCCGGAGCTTGTTGCCAGTTTCGTCATCATCTATACGCTCGTGTGGCTTTTTCGTTCGGTCAAACTTTCCGTGAACCTGTACCGCTCATACCGCCACTCGCGCGAGGCGCTGAAGACAGACTGGAGCAAAATGATCGGGTTCAACGACTATCCGGAAAAAATAGATTATGAGCTTCGCCGTATGAGTGAAGAGGAAGATCCAAAAAAATATTTCGAGCTTCTCCATCTGGGGAATCAGATCAAAACTCTGAAACAAAGCAACGAGTGGAAAAAATCCAAAGATATCCATCACGCAATTATTTTTGTCACGTACAAAGAGTCATACCAGGTGATACGTGAATCCGTGCGTTCGTATGCCAAAAGCCGCTACCCTTCCTCAAAACTAATCCTGGTGCTTGCAGGGGAAGAGGCCGACAGGGAAAACTTTCTGGTAACGGCAAAAAAAATCGAGGATGAGTTCGGAGCCCATTTTGGAGAAGTGATTGTCACGCTTCATCCCAGCAATCTTCCCGGTGAAATACGCGGCAAGAGCGCCAACGCAACCTGGGGGGCAAAGCAGCTGAAAAAATTCGTGGATCGAAAAAAAATTCCCTACGACAACATTATTATTTCCAATTTCGACGCGGACACCGTGGCGCATCCTCAATATTTTTCGGAACTCACGTTCAAATATCTGACCACCCCGAAACGCACGGAAAAAGCCTACCAGCCGACTCATCTTTTTCACAACAACATCTGGGACGTGCCCGTGATGATTCGAATGGTGGCGCAATCATGCAGTTTCTGGCGCATGGCG
>DATDOI010000199.1:0-2471 GCA_035293325.1 Candidatus Altimarinota bacterium | reverse complement strand
CCGTTTTCGTTTGCCTGGCTGGAATGCCAGAAAGAGTAGGTATCCAGATTGTAGCCAAGACTCTCGCCCGCGAGCACCAGATCGTAATCCCGGGCGCGGATGCGTTCATCAAAGACAGATTTCGTTTCAAACTGGACATCTATCTCCACCCCCACGTTTTTCCAGGCCTCCACCAGAAAATTCACGAGCGTCTGCATCTCCTCCGCAGTGGAGGGGGTCTCATCCAGCTGACGAACCAGTAAAACAAACGTCAGATTATTTCCGTCTGCATCTTTGCGGTACGGATCTTCCGGCGCATCGGTCTTCATTTTATAACCGCTGTCAAAAAGCGCGCCTTTTGCCTCATCAATATTGGTTTTGTTCAGCCATTCGGTCTGGTTCAACTCCATCATCGGCGTATCAACTCTCGTTTTGTTGGGAATCATCCGGAGCATGGCATCCTTATCAATGGCTTTCTGAAGAGCGATTCTGACCTTCTCCTTTTTCAAAACAGGTGCATCCATATTCACAAAGACGGCCGTGTACTGCGGGAGCTCATAATTAAAAAACTGAAACCTGTTGGTATCCACCAGGGCGGAAACAATATCTTTCGGGACTTTGGCGATGACATTCACAGTCCCCTGCTCCCTCAATAACAGATCACTCGTTGAAAAAACATGAAACCGTATATGCTGGATTTTCGGTTTTTCGCCGTAATATTTGTCGTTCAGGGTCAAAAGCACGCTCTGGCGGGTGTCACCCTGCATCTCCAGCGGCGACTCAACTTTGTATGGACCCGTCCCGACCGGCTGAACGTTAAAATTGGTCATGGGCAGCTCTCCTACCGGTACGGCTTCAATAAGATGTTTCGGCAGAATCCCGACATTCAGATTGGTAATGAAAAATGCGTTCGGACTGGTAAGAACAAACTCGATGGTTTTTTCATCGATCTGCTTCACCTCCACCCCCTGAAAATTGGCTTTCAAAACGGGATTCTGGAACTCCTCGCTCTGGATGACATCATGGTACGTAAAATAAACGTCCGCGGCGGTTAAGGGCTGCCCGTCATGCCAGAAAACATCATCACGGATCACAAACTTATAGCTCTTCTTATCCTCACTGATGCTCAGTTTTCCAAGATCCTCCACAAAATTTTTAAGGGTTGGATCGTATTTGGAAAGACCGCTGAACACGAGTGAAGATATTTCACGGTTCGCTTCGGAAAAATCCGCGTACACCGGGTTAATCAGGGTCGCACGGTCACTCACCAGCCCCTCGGTATAGATTCCTCCCTCATCCGCAAACAGACCCGGGGTGCGGAACAGCTCCATAAGGCCCTGAAACCCAACCACAACAACCACAACCGTCAGAATCATGCTCACCACTTTCTCCTCCATGCTGTAGGAGCGCAGCACTTTCAAGAAGGTGCGCCAAATACCGGCCCCACTTTTGGGCGCGAATCTCTTCATTGATGGTTTAGGGAACAAAAATGAAAGCCAGTGACAACCCCACGAACAGAACGGCCAGAACGACGGTGGCATTGAACACAACCTTCTCGGCTCCGCGCTTGGTGGACTGCACGGCTCCCGCCTGTCCGCTTATAGCTCCGGAAAGGCCTGAACTGCGGTTCTGAACCAGAATGGAGAGAACCATCAGGATGGAAACGATCAGCTGAATGATTTTGAGTGTGGTATGCATGAATTATTTGTTGTGAATAAACATATGAAGGACCCAGTTAACGAGACCGAAGACGATTGCGGCCACCAGATAGGTCCACGCGCCGGAAATGGTAACCGTCACATCGGCAATACTGATAACATTTACCAGTTTCATGGTCAACCAGAAGATGATCGCGTTAATGACCAGACTGAAAAGGCCTATGGTCATGAGCATGAGCGGGAAAGACAAAATCTTCATGAGCGGTTTCACGAAGACGTTCAGCAAACCGATAATAAAACCGGCAATCAGAAAAAACGCTATGCCGCCGGTGTACTGCACCTCACCCGGAAGGAATTTGGTGACAAGGTAGAGCGCCAAGCCGTTCAATACGACACCGATGATGATTTTTTGGAACATGAACTTCCGGAACAATGTGATCGAACGGATGATAACACACGAAAACCCGCCCGACAACCAGGCCGTGAATCCATTGATACGGTTCCCGAAGTATGGTAATCAGGTGTCCTTGCTTAAGTGGTTCAGATCGTAACGTTCAACCGTTGTCGACAGGCCCTATTGCAGGCGTCCGTTGACAACATCATCACATCACCTTCGAAACGAAGTATCGAGGCATACTATGAATGCACGGTTCGATTGGCGAAATCCGGCGTCCGATGGAGAGAAGCTCAAGATGATCGCCGAACATTTCGGCAAAGGCTGGGGCGACGAGATGGACACGGTCCTCAGGTACGAGGTCGGCAACATCGACGGTGTCACCAAGGAGGAGAGCAAAGAGCTGGTGCGGCTCTTCTTCGCAAGCGGCGATGCTCAGT
>DATDOI010000198.1:0-3418 GCA_035293325.1 Candidatus Altimarinota bacterium | reverse complement strand
TTATTGGCAGCCTCAGCCGAAACGACGGTTGGTGCTTCAGTGTCTGCTGCAGCGTGGGCGGGAGTTGCGCTCACCTCCGGGCTGTAGTTTTCACTTTCGTTGCCGGCATCATCGTACGCGGTAACGGCGAAGTAATATTTGGTGGCATTGGCAAGGCCGGTGACAGTGTAGGTAATTTTGTTACCCACATCGATCGGACCCATGGCGTACGCGTCGCCGTCACTCACAACCGGAGTCGTACCATAATAGACGCGGTAGCCCTTTACGAGCTCGTTGTCCGTGGCGACGTTCCAGGTAAGCTTTACCTGACCGTTTCCGGCGGTCGCAACGACGTTTTCAACGTCGGTCGGGACTTCGGTATCAGCCGCAGCCACAAGATCGTCTTGTGCAAGTGCAGAAGGAGCTGTCATGGTGACAAGGAGTCCCGCAAGGAGAATAACTGCGAGACCGGCTTTGTTGTGTGACTTCATGGTGTTGTGTTTTAGTGTGTATTTTTATTTTTAAATCTTATCATTATAGCAAAAAAATCGGATTTACTGAACCCGCGAGGGCCGGAGACAAGGGAAATGCAGTTGACATGAAACTTAAAAGATTTGATAAACATACAATCACCCGTATTGCCCTGCCTGGATGCGTCCCGTATACTGGACGAGTCTTTCCTCAAAATCATGAAAATCCGCATATCTCCTGACATTTTTCAGAAAATTCCAGGTATTCAGATTGGGGTGCTGGTGCTCAAAAATCTGGATAACCGCAGGAAAAAATCTGTGGTGGAACAGCTTCTTCGCGGTGTATGCGCCCAAAAGAAAGCGGAGCTCAAGAATGAGGTAAAAATGAAAGCATTGAATGACAAACTTTCCACCCTCCGGCTTTCTGAAAAAGAGTCTTCAAAAGTTCTGCATGAGGCGCAGCTTATGGAGAGCGATATCCGTAAAATAACGAAAGGAAAGGGGCTGGAACCAAAAACAAACCTCTACGCCGTCATACACTATCTCGGTCTGAAAAATCTTGTGCCGGTTTTCGCCAGGGATCTTGATATTGTGGACCGTGATATTGAACTGGATTTTATCACTCCGAAAAAAGGAAAGCGTCCGCAGGATATTGAACTGACGCCGGAAACGCGGAATCTGGTGGTCTGGTTTATAGATATGGGGAGTCAGCAGAAGGAAGATTTTCCAAAGCTTGCCGATGAGTTTGTGGATGTGATCACAAAATATTGTCAGGGTAAAAAGGATGAAAGTTATCTGCTGAATGCGGACATGATGGAGGTTGATCTCGGTTACGAATCGGAAAAGGAGAAACTTTATAAAGAGGAGGAGGCTAAAATCGCCCAAAATCAGGAATCGAAGGAGGGTGGACATGAATCCGGAGAGATATCTGAACCCTCTTTTCTCACGGACGAACCCGTGACCGTACATCCGGAGCCGCTCCTTCGCGAAAAACTGGCGCAGGATATTCTTGCCGCTGTGAATGGCTGGTTAACCGGACAGGGTTCTCCGGAACAGTTGAAGGAAATTGACGTGGAGACGCCGAACGACCCGACGCACGGTGACTACTCAACAAACATAGCGATGAAGCTGGGCAAGCAGATGGAAAAAACGCCGCGCGAAGTTGCGGACTCCATTATCGCGGCCCTGAAAAAACCTGACTACGTCGAAAAAATAGAGATCGCCGGCCCGGGCTTTATCAACTTCCACCTCGCCCCGGAATACCTCGAAGAAAATCTGAACAGGACAATCCGCCTCGGCGCCAACTACGGCCGGCTCGGCTTTGGCGCGGGGCAAAAAGCGATCATTGATTACTCATCGCCGAACATCGCCAAACCGCTTGGAGTCCACCATCTTCTTTCCACGATCTTTGGGCAGACCATTGCACAATTGATGCGTTTTTCCGGCTATGAGGTTGTCTCGGCAAACTACCTGGGCGACTGGGGTACGCAGTTTGGAAAACTCCTCTATGCTTACAAAACCTGGGGGAACGAGGAGGTCGTCAAAAAAGATCCGCTGAACGAGCTCCTGAAGCTCTACGTTCAGTTCCATAATGAGGTGGAACGCGATCCGGCGCTGGAAGATAAAGGCCGGGAAGAGTTCAAAAAGCTCGAACAGGGCGACGAAGAAAATAAACGTCTCTGGAACTGGTTCCGTGATCTGAGCATAGAAGAACTGGACCGTTTGTATCAGAAACTGGGCGTGAAGTTTGATGAGTATGTACCGGAAAGCATGTATCTGGAGGCAATGAAAAATGTCATCTCTGAAGGAAAAGAAAAGGGGATTATTACGGAGGGGGAAAAGGGAGCGCTGATCATAAAGTTTCCGGAAGATAAGTACCCCCCGTATATGGTGCAGAAGGCTGACGGTACGACCCTCTACGCCACGCGCGACATCGCCAGTATGCGGGACCGCATTGAAAGACTTCATGGTACGAAACTGATTTATGTCGTTGATGTGGCGCAAAAACTGCACTTTCAGCAGCTCTTCGAAAGCGCCATGATGTTTGGAATCACGGGTGCAGACTGCATGCACGTCAGTTTCGGCCGGATGAGCATGCCCGAAGGTCGCATGAGTACGCGAAAAGGCGATGTCATCCTGTTGGATGAGGTTATCAAAGAGGCGATCGTCCGCACGAAAAAAATCGTTGAGGAAAAAAGCCAGGAACTCGCGGAATCCGAACGGCAGCACATCGCCGCCCAGATGGCGGTGAGCGCGATCAAGTACAATATTATTTCCCAGAACCCGGAAACGAACATGACGTTCGACTGGGATCGCATCCTGTCTCTCGACGGCAACAGCGGCCCGTATCTGCAGTACGCGTGCGCCCGCGCAAAAAGCATCCTGCGCAAATCGCAACAAGAGGAGTCACAGTCGCGGGCGCCGAAAAAATCTGTTCCAAAAGACAGCAGCCAGACCTCGCTGTTCAGTCTGGAACAAGCCGAAGGTGCCGTTGGTGCAAAAAAAGTAGAGGAGGAGGCCGGGACGACGCCCTATTCGCAGCCCGCGGAAAAAATGGTTCTCCGCCTGATCGCAAAGTTTCCGGAAGCCGTGGAATCGGCCACAAAAAACTACCGTCCGAACCTGCTCTGCAACTACCTTTTTGAACTCGCCCGTGTTTTCTCCGCATTCTACAATGAGGTGCCGGTATTGAGCGCCGGCAAACCGGAATTGAAAGAAAGCCGCCTCAAAATCGTTCAGGGTGTTGCACAGGTCCTCTCCAACGGACTGAAAGTTCTGGGGATAGCGGTGTTTGAGAGAATGTAGAAGGAACGGAACCTGTTCGTCGTGCAAAATCGGCAAAAAAAAGATATAATAAAGAGATACCCAACCCTTTACCTTTTTGCGTGCGACTACCCGAAAAATATTCGCGATTCCTCAGATTTCTGGCTCTTCCCGCAATTCTGGGGATGGCTCTGTTTCTTTACAGC
>DATDOI010000197.1:0-8790 GCA_035293325.1 Candidatus Altimarinota bacterium | reverse complement strand
CAGTTTATCTATGTCGCGGATGTCCGGGAGGCCGATGCTGGCGATGATGATCAGAATAATGAGCATTGCCACGCCCGCCGCAAACAGACCGGTTATGCTGAAACCGATCCACAGTAGAACGTTTTTCCAGTCAATTTTTCCGTTGGGTTTCCGGATGTCCGGAAGTTTAAAATTTTTCAAAAAATCCGGTTTCCGGAATCTGTTCCGGCGGAAGGATGTTTGCGGTTTCATCTCATTTTTCCGCAGATCATCGCTTCCCCTGTGGACGTGCCCTTTGTGGGCATCATCCTTGCCGTGATTGACGGGCCTGTATTGAAAGTCGTCTATTGACATAAGTGCATTTTTAGCAGGTTTTATGTTAGCAGATATGGTTATGCCGTGCAACGAAGCAGGCTTGACTCTCTCTTCTGTAAAAACGCGTCGGTGTCAAAAATATTTCATGCTACAATGGGCAAGGAAAATTTTTACGATCTAACCTCCTTCTTTATGATGACTCTCGGTCAGATTTATGAGCGTTCAAAAGAGCTCGCAATTCAGCGCGGTCCCCGATCCCGCAAGGATATTGATGAGCGATTTAAAAAATTACACGATGAATACAAGAAGCTGGATGAAAAAAAGAAGAAGTATTTTGATGAAGAGAGCCTTACCAATCCTTACCTGGACAGTCGCATCGAGTTCGGTGATCCGAAAACCCCTCTCAAGAGGGTTATGGTCGGCATTGATATCAGCGTCGGCGAGATTCTGCTCGCACATGAACTTTCCAAATCCGGAAAAAAAATTGATGCTGTCATCGCGCACCACCCGGAAGGAAGAGCGCTCATTGATCTTACCCAGGTAATGGACCTGCAGGAGGATATTGCCGTTCAGGACGGGGTTCCGATCAACGTTGCGGAAAAACTCATGAAAACGCGTATTACGGATCTGAATCGCGCTCTGCATCCGCACGATCACTATCAGGTTCCGCAGGCTGCAAAACTTCTGAACATGCCACTCGCCTGTTTTCATACTTTTGCCGACAATCAGTGCTGGTGGTTCTTAAAGAATTTTATCGGGAAGAAGAAACCCCGTTATGTTCATGATATTGTTGATGCTTTGATGGAACTTCCCGAGTACCAGCATGCCAAAAAAATGGGCAACGGACCGATGGTATTCAGTGGAAGCGACGATTCACGCGTGGGGAAGATTTCTTATTCCGGCTTTACGGGAGGCACGTCCGGTTCCAAAGAGATTTATGCCCAGATGGCCGCCGCCGGAGTGGGCACATTGCTGGCCATGCATATACCTGACGAACACCGGAAGCTCGCTGAAAAACACCACCTGAACGTCGTCATTACCGGCCATATGGCCAGTGACAGTCTGGGTGTGAACCTTCTCATGGATGAGCTTGCCAGGAAGAAGGTGGAAATTTTGGAGTGCGGCGGATTTATCCGCGTGAGCCGTGCCGGAAAATAGAGACAGCGAATAGCGCGTTGCCAGCCCCGCAGAATGCGGTGCGCATTATTTCAGGCCCCTGATTTCGCCGCCCATTTTGGCGAGTTCACCAAAAATTTTCTCCTGCACCTCTTTCATTTCCGCGTCCGTAAGAGTCCGGTCGTCGGCGCGCAGTCCGATCCTGAAGGCGAGTGATTTTTTCCCTTCCGGAACGTTTGCGCCCCGGTAGAGATCGAAAAGTTCAACTTTCTTCACGAGCTTCCGATCGCTTTCTCTCAGCGCTTTTTCTATTCCTCCGATTTCGATCGTGTCATCCACGAGCACGGAGATATCGAAATCGATTCCGGGGAATTTCGGCAAAGATTTATACTTTGTCTCTCTTTGTCCCAGTGACGCAAGAAGGGAAAAATTTATCTCAAATGCGGCTATCTTTACGTTTTCCAGATCGTAATTTTTTGCCACAAGAGGGTGAACCTCAAAAACCCGCGCCAGTTCCGATCCGTCCTTTTTCAGGTAGTACCCGGCGTATTTGTTGGGATGAGCGTAGGGGCAGAGAGATTCACCTTTTTTCATCTCAATTCCGGCAGTCTGAAACGCTCCCAGGAAAGTTTCCAGAAGCCCTTTGGCCTCATAAAAAACATCTTTTGTTTTTTTGTCCTTCACCACGACGCCGCAAATTTTTTTCTGTTCCAGAGGGAAATACTCCTGAAGATCTTCGTACGTCCTTCCTACTTCATAGAGTCTGAATTCAGGCGAGTATTTCAAATTATGAGCCACATTTTTCAAAAGATTCGGCATGAGGCTGACTCTCAGGTGGGTCTGATCTTCCGAGAGGTAGTTATTGACCTGAATGTGAAGTTCCGCAGGGAGAAGGCATTTATTGATGTCTTTCTGACTGTAAAAAGAGTAGTTATACACTTCGTTCATCCCCAGCCCGTAGGATAGAATCTGTCGCGCAAAATGTTTTAATTTCCGTTCGGAATTTTCAAGCGGCAGTTTTATCGGAAGTTCCGGCAGTCTCGGTGCAATATTTTCATAGCCGTACATGCGCGCAATCTCTTCCGTAAGGTCGTCCTCGATGGATATGTCTTTTGTTGCGCGAAACGAAGGAATTTCCACCTCAAGCGTTCCCTTCGTTTTTTCTGAAGCTTTGAATTCCAGCGCGTTGAGAAATTCGATGGCTTTTGAAGCCGGTATTTCCGCGCCGATTTTTGACTGCACCCGTTTCAGTTTCACTTTGACCGTCATTTTTTTATCCGCGAAATTTTTTACATCTTTTTTTTGATTCATAATTTTAGCGGTCGGGCAGATCTGGAGAATTATTTCGCACACCCGGTCGAGTGCCTGCTCACACAGGTGAGGATCAAGACTTTTTTCAAAGCGCTGTACGGCTTCACTGCGCAGATTGAGTCGTACTGATGTTTTTCGAACGGATGAGGGGTTGAAATTGGCGGATTCAAGCAGAATCCGGGATGTCGATGAGTCGACTTCCGAATTGGCGCCGCCCATCACGCCGGCGATTGCCACCGCTTTTTTGTGATCGGCAATGACGAGCATGCCCTTGGAGAGTTTTCGTTTGTTTCCGTCCAGCGTTGCAATCTCTTCGCCCTGTTGTGCGCTTCTTACCACGATGCCGCCCTCGATTTTGTCTGCGTCAAAGGCGTGGAGCGGTTGTCCCAGCTCCGCCATAACGTAGTTCGTTGCGTCCACGATATTGTTAATCGAACGGTAGCCGACGTTGTTGAGTCTTTGCCGAATCCATTCGGGAGATGGGCCTACGGTAATTCCTTCCATGATAATCCCGACATAGCGCGGGCAGAGTTTTTTCTCTTTTACCTCAATGCTCAGTTCGCCGGCGCCCCTGTTGCCTGCCAGAAGTTTTGTGTTCTCGGGGAGCCGGTTAAGTTTTTTTCCCGTGATTGCCGCGACTTCCCGTGCCAGTCCGTAGTGGCCCCACAGGTCCGGCCGGTGCGTGATGGATTTGTTGTCGAGCGTGAGAATGGTGTCGTTTTTGCCGAGAGCTTCTGCCAGCGGGGTTCCCGGTTTTACATTCAGGGGACTCAAATCAACAATCCCTTCAGGTGAAGGATCGAGACCGATCTCTTCTCCCGCGCAGATCATGCCCGAACTTTCAATTCCCCTGATTTTTGCCTTTTCCAGCGTCACCAGCTCCCCCTCGCCGTGCCAGCGCACTCTTGATCCAACGAGCGCAACCGGTACGAGCATACCCTCTTTGATGTTCGGCGCGCCGCAAACGATTTGCAGTGTTTCATTTCCGACATCCGTCTCCGTGATGCGCAATTTATCCGCATCAGGATGCGGTTTGATGGTTTTTATTTTTCCGATAACCATCTTGCTGAACAGTTTTCCCTGATCTTCCACGTGCTCAATTTCTGCCGTGCGGACGGTAAAAATTCTGCCAAACTCTTTCGCATCAATGTTGTTGGGAATATCAACAAAATCCCGGAGCCAGTTGAGAGAAATTTTCATTAAAACTGTTCGATAAATCGTAAATCGCCGGATTGCAGCAGCCGGATATCATCAATTGCATAGCGCATCATTACCAGACGGGTGAGTCCAAATCCAAAAGCCCAGCCCTGATATTTTTTTCCGTCTATGCCTCCCGCCTTCAGCACATTCGGATGCACCATTCCCGCTCCCATGAACTCCACCCAGCCCGTATGTTTGCACACGCTGCACCCTTTCCCTCCGCAGATCAGACACGAAAAATCCAGTTCCAGTCCCGGCTCGACGAAAGGAAAATATCCGGGCCGGAAGCGCACGGTAACCTCTTTATGAAACAGTCTGGTGAGAAATTCCGCCATAACGCCTTTTAAGTGCGCCAGCGAAATTTCGCGGTCGATCATCAGGCCTTCGACCTGATAAAATGTTGAATCATGCGAAGCATCCGTGGCTTCGTACCGGAAAACACGCCCCGGAATAATAATGCGCAAAGGGGCTCCGTGTATTTCCATCGAACGGATTTGCACCGGAGACGTGTGTGTCCGCAGTACCAGGCGACCATGGTTTTTTTCGTGCTTGTCGCTCACGAAAAAGGTGTCCTGCATGTCGCGCGCGGGATGGTCCGCCGGGATGTTCAGTCCTTCAAAATTGTAGTATTCGCTCTCCACTTCCGGCCCGTCGGCAACGGCGAAACCCATGGAGCTGAAAATATTTTCCACTTCGAACTGAACCTGGGACAAAGGATGAATATGTCCCATATGTCCTTTTGTTCCCGGGGCCGTTATGTCGAAAAATTCCAGCGAAAGTTTTTTTTCTATCTCTGCGGCTTCCAGCGCCTGCCTCTTGTTGTTCACGTAGTTTGCCAGATCCGTTTTTATGCGATTCGAAAGAGGGCCGATCGTTCTTTTTTCTTCGGGTGACAGGTCTTTCAGCTGATGCAGAAGCAGAGTTATTTCCCCCTTTCGTCCCAGATATTTGACCTCGGCCGCCTGAAGTTCGTTCAAATCCGACGCCTTCTCTACCGCGTTTGTCGCATCCTGTTCAAGTTTTAACAGTTCTTTTTCCATGGAGCCGGAATGGTCAGAATCACTCTAGTTATTTTGGTTTCTTTTGGCAATGCGCTCTATTCATTTGTATTGTTCACCCACTTTACCGTTTTCCGGATTTCAGGTTCCAGTTCGGCGAGAGTTTTTATCAGATTATCGAGATTATTGATTTTGAACGTCACCTTACAGACAAATTTTTTATTGAGAGGCGTAAGATAGGCCCGTGTTTTGAGAACATTGATTCCCGCGCTTTCAAAAATATTCACGAATTTTTTTAACTCGCCCGCGCGGTCGCGGGTTTTAATGGTCATGCTTACCGTTGCACTGCGGTCGGGAATTTTCTTTGTCATGTTCAGGGTTGGGTCTTCTATATTGTAGCAATAATACAGCAACAAAAAAGCCCCGGCTTAAGAGCAGGGGCTTAGATGTTTTTAGGTCAGTTTCCTGACGGTTCGACCCCTTTTCAGAGGCTCGCCTTGTGGCGATTTAGCGAACGGCGTCCTTAAGAGACTTGCCAGCCTTGAAAGCAGGAAGCTTCATAGCCGGGATCTTGATCTTCTGTCCTGGGTTGCGTGGGTTAACACCCGTGCGAGCTGCGCGCTTTGAAACGCGGAACGTGCCGAAACCAGTTACTGTTACGTTCTCACCCTTCTTCAGACTTTTCGTGATTGCATCGAGGCAAGCATCGAGAACTGCTGCTGCATCCTTTTTTGTAACGCCAGCTTTCTGAGCTGCGCCGTTAACGAGATCCTGTTTGGTCATAGAGGATAAAGTTATGAAATAGGTGGCTATAAAGACCAGAAGCATTATATGTTGCCCGAAATGAAATGCAAGTTTTTTTGATGAGTAAGGGAATAAATCGATTTTTTGGCAAAATGCTCACGGTGTGGATTTACGGAATATGGCTACAGTAAGCCATTTTTTAGCATATGCCTCTTCTTTTTTTTAGAGGAGAGGGGCTGTTTTTGGCTTATATATCAGAAAATCAAACGCTCTTCGCTGTCAAGTTCTTTTTGGTCACTTTTAAATCATATAATGATTTATGGCTCCCTGAGCGGTTCCATAGATTTGACTATCTGCTCAAATTCCATTATTTGTGTAGGAGTACATTTTTTTTATTCATTTAGATGGCCGATCAACTCGTCATTGTTGAGTCACCCGCCAAGGCCAAAACCATCTCCCGTTTTCTCGGGAAAAATTTTGTCGTCAGGGCTTCCATGGGCCATGTTCGCGATCTCCCGAAATCCCAGATCGGTATTGATGTGAAGCACGATTTTGAGCCGACCTATATGGTACCGGTGGAAAAGAAGAAAGTTATCGGCGAATTGAAAACACTTATTAAGAAAGATACGAAACTGTACATCGCAACTGATGAAGACCGCGAAGGAGAGGCGATCGGCTGGCATCTGCTGGAGGCGCTGAACGTGGATCCGAAGAAGCGTGACGTGAAGAGGATCGTGTTTCATGAGATTACCGAGGGTGCCATTAAAGGAGCGCTCGAACATCCACGGGACTTGGATATGGATCTGGTTAATGCGCAGCAGGCCCGCCGTGTGCTGGACCGGCTCGTGGGTTATGAACTGTCTCCGCTTTTGTGGAAGAAGATCCGTTATGGACTTTCCGCGGGCCGCGTGCAGAGTGTTGCGGTGAGGTTGATTGTTGAACGTGAGCGTGAGATCCGCGCTTTTAAACCGGACGAGTACTGGAGCGTTGTGGGCGAATTTTTGAAGGGGATGGAGATGTTCGAAGCGCATCTCACAAAAATTAGTGGCAAAGAGATCAAACTTGAGAATGAAAAAGATACCAATAAAGTTCTGAAGGATCTTGAGGGGGCATCATATGAGGTAACGAGCGTTGAAGAAAAAGAGGTCAAAAGAAAACCGGCTCCTCCATTCATAACCTCAACTCTCCAGCAGGAGGCATCACGTAAACTCGGTTTTTCCGTGAAGAGAACGATGATGATTGCGCAGCAACTCTATGAAGGCGTTGAACTTGGAGAGGGATCTGTGGGTCTCATCACCTATATGCGTACGGACTCCGTGAATCTTTCCGAGACGGCGCTCAAGCAGGCTCGCGAAGTTATTTCCAACTCGTTCGGTAAAGAGTATGCGCTGGACGCTCCCCGCTACTATAAAGGAAGGAAGGGAGCGCAGGAGGCTCATGAGGCTATCCGTCCGGTTGACCTTTCGATCAAACCCGATGATGTAAAAACGTATCTGGATAAAGACCAATACCGTTTGTATGAGCTGGTCTGGAAACGTATGCTGGCCTGCCAGATGGCTGAGGCGAGATTGAAGGCTGTAGGCGTTGATATTACGCCCGCCAAAGATGGCAAAAGTCTCGATTACACTTTTCGCGCCACCGGTCAGACGATAGAGTTTCCGGGTTTCATCCGCGTCTACGTGGAAGATTATGATCATCCCGAGGAGAGCGAAAACGACAAGGAAAAACTTCTTCCGAAGCTGGAAGAGGGCGATTCTTTGAAACTCAACAAGGATCTCACGCCAAACCAGCATTTTACAAAGCCGCCGCCGCGCTACACGGAAGCCAGTCTGGTAAAAAAACTTGAATCTGAAGGCATCGGACGTCCGTCAACATATGCGCCCACGATTTCCACCATTATGACCCGCGGTTATGTTGAGAGGGAGAATAAACAACTGAAGCCCACAGATCTGGCGGAGGTTGTCACCGATATGCTGGTTGAACATTTTCCCCATATCGTGGATTATAAATTTACCGCCGAAATGGAAGAAAAACTTGATCTTATTGCTGAAGGGAAGAAAGAGTGGGTTCCCGTGATCAATGAATTTTATACCCCTTTTCATAAAACCGTGGCTGAGAAAACGAACAGTCTTAAAAAAGAGGATATCGTGAATCTTGAAAAGACCGACGAAAAGTGCGAGAAGTGCGGCAGTCCCATGATAGTGAAGCTGGGTAGATTCGGGAAATTTCTTTCCTGTTCAAACTATCCGGAATGTAAAATTGCCAAGCCTCTTCCCGGTCACGGTCAGCCTGTCCCGGAAAAAACGGAGGCGGATAAAGAGCTGGAAAGAAAACTCGCCGGGAAAAAATGTGATAAATGCGGAGAACCGATGGAGGTTAAAACCGGTCGATACGGTCAGTTTCTCGGCTGTTCGGGGTATCCGAAGTGCAAGAACATCCAGGCCATTGTGAAGCTCATCGGGGTTAAATGTCCGGAATGCAAAGAGGGCCAGCTGGTTGAGCGCAGAACCCGCAAGGGAGGCAGGCTTTTCTATGGCTGCAATCGTTTCCCCAAGTGCAAGTATGCCACCTGGGAGAAACCGAAAGATGCCACAGGGATAACTTCAGAGTTGGCTCCGAGTACGGGCGCCCGTTCAGAAAAAAAGGTTGATACGACAGAAAAAAAGCCGGTTGATGCCGGGAAAAAGGCGAAAAAGAGTGCCAAAACTGTCCGATCTTCCAAAAAGGCAAAGAAATAGCTTGTTGAAGGGGTTGCGGGCTGATGCTTGACCAGGTCCCGGCCAGTTGTTTTTTTATGTAAAAAGTGGTAAAATAATAAGAATTAAAAACTCACACCAATACCAATATGTTTACTGCATTTTCTCTCACGTTGAACCGGATGTCGCTTCGATCTGTTTTTCTTGGAGCTGCCCTCCTGGCGATTGTCGCTTTCAGCACACAGCAGGCACACGCTTCCGGAGGAGCCTGTTTTGATATTTCGGGCGTTGGAACCGAAGTTCCCGTGAGCGGAGTTCCAAATTCCGGATATCTGGATTTTGAAACACTTGTACCTGACTATCAGTATGAAGCCTGCCTTGAAGATCCCGGAACCGGATTTGTCGGTCCTTTTGTGGTCAAAGGCTGGGCG
>DATDOI010000196.1:0-5254 GCA_035293325.1 Candidatus Altimarinota bacterium | reverse complement strand
GTTTGTCTCGATTCGCCTCAATAATAACGGATTTCGGCCAGTCTTTGGCGATGACAAAGCTGATATTTTTTTCTTTTGCCCCGGATTCCTGTTCATGAAGCACACTCTCCAGAACCTCCCTCAGGTTCACTTTCGATTTCTCCAGCATTTTGCCGCTGGTCCCTTCCAGACGGGAAATATCCAGCAGGTCGCCGACGAGCCGGATCATTCGCTCATTACTGTCATCAATATTTTTTAAATACTCCTTCTGGGCATCATTCAATTTGCCCGTCTGATCTTTCGTGAGAATGGAAACCATCCATTTTATTCCGGTAAGAGGCGTGCGAAGCTGATGTGAAGCGATGGAAACGAATTCCGACTTCATGCGATCAACCTCACGCTCCTGGGACACATCGCGGAAAACAATAATGCAGCCGACAACCTTTTTGCCGTCCATGGATTTAATGGGCGCCGCGGAATCGGCCACCGGGATTGTTTTGCCGTCTTTACGGACAAGCACGATATCCCGGCGCATTTCCGTCATGATGCCGTTTTTGTAAACTCTATCAATAAAATCGGTACTCTCCTTCCCATCCTTTTCCGTCACGAACTTTATTTTTTTGTTATAAACGCCCTTCAAAAGTTCATGACCTGAATAACCTGAGAGCTTCTCCGTCGTTTTATTGACCAGAAGGATGCGCCGTTTTTCATCCAGGACGATGACGCCGTCACCGATGCTGTGGAGAATGACATCGAGCTTCTCTTTTTCGCGCATCGACGCCTCGGCATGCCTCTGCTCGGCAACCCTGGAATCGCCAAGCTCCTGAAAAGCGGAATTTATGGTGTTCGCGATTGCCGTCAGTTCATCTTTGCCGCTAATGGATAAGTCAGGAAGATTTTTGCTCTTATCGGTAAACCCTTTCAGGGCATGTGATATTTTGCCGAGCCTTTTAAGAACGACAAAGTGGGTAACCGCCAGGCCAAGAAGGCCCACTGCTGCGCCGGAGAAAATGAGGAGAATAAAAATCTCAGAGAGGTTCTTTTTTGTCAGCGCGTAGATTGAGCGGTCCATGGAAATGCGAATAATTGAAACGGGGCTGCCGACTCCGTCATATACAGCTATAAACCCTTCGACCTCATTCTCGCTGACGGTTTTAATGGCTTCAAGATTCTGTGACGAACCTGATGCGTCCGGGCCAAAAATATTCGAGAGATTCGCCGAAGAAACGTCAGGAATGAGTTTTGCCTCAAGTTTCGTAAGACGGGAGAGAGCCTCGGCGTAATGATCATCAAAATCCCGGCCCATGATAAGCGTGCCTCTGATTGGGCCCGCGGCATCACTGGTAATGATCGGTTTCGCGGCAATAAACATGATCTGATCGCCAAACCGGATAAATTCGGAACGCTCTTCGTCCAACTCCTGAATCGAAAAGCGTTCGATGTTCCGGGGCATGGTATTTTCAAAATCCGGAGGCGGTTCTTTGTCTTCGCCGGCAGCAACATCGTAGGATCTCATGTAAACGAGTTCGTTATTATTGTCGTAAACAGCAACAAGATTTATCTCCAGGTTGGCAAAAGATTCGCTCTCGAAATTTTCCGCAAGAAACTCGGGATCTTTTGATTCGACGTAATCATACATTTCGTCCCACGCCGCATAGTCGCCGACATTCGTCTCGAGGCTCTCAAATTCGCGATTGAGACCCTCCTGCAATCGTCCCAGATGATCCCTGATTTTTTGATCCTCAAGAGATGAAGATTCTCTCAGGATAGCGTTTGCAATGGTCAGATAAAACACCCCGATCATTACTCCGATCGTCACGACGATAAAAAGAGGGACTTTGATTTTTAGACTCATGGGAAAAGCCGGCGATAGAAAAACTGAACGGTTATCAGAGCAACAATCAGGAAAAGAGAACAAAGAAGAATAATTCTCCTCATGCGATAATGTTCACCGGTGCCATCGCCGCCCATTAATTTTTCGTATCGGAGGGGTGAGACAAAAATATAGAGAGGAAGAGAGAGGAAAAAATGAAACAGCTGCAGGGCAAAGAGCATGAATATGAGGAAAAACCTCTTCAGTGTCCCGGCGCCTCCGAAAGACACTTTTATCTTCGAGGATGAATGATCAATGGTCCCGATCGACCGGAGGAGGAAATTTTTTTTCATTGCTAGAGGGTGAGGAAAAGAGTCCAGAACCCGATGGTAATAAAAGCGAAGAGAGAAACTCTTGAAATAATGCCAAGTATTTCAATGAGGGGACTCCACCAGCCGTTCTGATTCATAAGTTCCGAGGCGGGAATATTGTAATAAGCGCTGAGGCCCGTGATAAGCAGAAATTTTGCCAGGAGCGCAAAAAGCGCTCCTCCGATAAGCAGAAAAGTCAAAAACCTTCGGATATGGTACTGCCCACCGAACTCATTTTCAGAGGAAAAGTCGTCGGAAATATCAAAAAAATACAGGGGTATTGAGACGATGGACAAAACCCCTTCAAGGGTAATGATCAGAAACACGTCAAGAAGCATCCGTACAATATTTACGGACGTGAGTTCACGCTTGCGTACGGCAATAACCGCGGTGAGATGAAGAATCAGGTTAAGCCACCTGAGTTGAAAAGTTTGATGGGAAGAAGACTGATGAGCCAAGGTGACTTATATGATTTTGCGAATGAGAGAGACAAGCTTTCCCAGGTCGGTATCGGATTTTACAAAAAAATCCTTCGCTCCCAGCTCTTTCGTTTTCCTTTTATCCTCATCCTGTCCGAGATTGGAGAGAACGATAACCGGAATTTTTTGAGTGAGGTCCGCTTTCTGCATCTCTTTCAAAACTTCAAATCCGCTCTTAACGGGGATGAGCAGGTCAAGAAGGACAAGATCCAGTCCGCCTGCCTTGATCTTTTTTAATGCATCCTGACCATTATCTACCGCAATGGAATGAAAGCCCGCCGAATCCAGTTCAAGCTGGAGCGCTTTCGAAAGAATGGGTTCATCCTCAACGACAAGTACGGTAGGTGCAGATGCCCCTTCTGAGGTTTTCATTTTTATTTTTTTAAAAAAATGGAACTGGAAACGTTTCATGCCATTATTTATGAGTTTTATGCTCCGTGACAATAGCAGGATACAAGAATTTCATCATTATGTCAGGAAAACCCGACTCTTTTTATAAAGCTATGCTTCTTTCTCAATAAACAAACTCTGGCTTCCTGAAACGATTTATTTTATAATTCGTTCTACACAGCGCACAAAGAGATCTTATTCATCAAATGTATGAAAAAACTGCTGGCTCCTGTTGCTACAGTTCTGCTTTGCCTCTCCGCAGCAGGTACGGCTCTGGCTGCGTTCAGTGACGTGCCGCAGACGCACAAAAATTATGTTGCGGTCACATACCTCAATCAGGAAGGAATCGTAAACGGGTATGAAGACGGCACTTTTAAACCTGAACAGGGCGTAAACCGGGCTGAGGCTCTTAAAATTATTCTTGAGGGCAATAAGAGTGAGATTCCGGCATCAATCACGGAGGTCTCTTTCAGTGACATAACCGTTTCCGACTGGTTCTCGCCATACATAATGACGGCAAAAAACATGGGGATTGTCAGCGGTAATCCTGATGGCACTTTTGCCCCTGCCCGCGAGGTCGCCAGGGCGGAATTTTTGAAGATGCTCCTCAATACAAACGGGTTTAAGCCGGAAAAATGGGTCGGCGTTCAGATTTTTCCGGATGTTCCGGTGGGAACCTGGTTTGAGGCGTACATGAACTATGCCGGCCAGGCGGGACTCATTACAAAAGATGAACTGGGCAACGTAAGGCCGGGTGAACCCCTCGTGCGCGGAGAAGTTGCTGAGATCATGTATCTCATGACGGTTATTTTGAACGGGAGCAATACGCAGTTCCTGATTACCCAGGCGGAGTTGCAGATGGCGCAGATAGACATTTATGTGGGCAATAACGATCCTCTTGCGGCAAAACGCGCATCGGAGCTCGCGGTGGACATGACGCAGCAGGCGTATAAAAATATGCCGGAGGATACTATTGTGCTGGGGGCGGCAAAGCTGGCGCGGGCATACGATTTCCTCGTCAATTCCTATATATCCGGTATAGAGCAGAATTACGATGAAGCGCGCGACTGGGCGAACCAGGCTATTGCGAAAGCGACCGAAGCGTGGGAAGTAAACAACGCCATTCAGCCGATTGCGAAACACATTAAAGACCGCGCGAACGAAATTATAGATCAACTGCCGGCGGCAGTTTAAGGTCCCCTCGCCTTTTTAAAGCGCCTCGAACACAATCGGCGCGTTCTTCATAATGAGCGCACACACTTTTTATAGGCTTGAATAAGCCGATAGACCCCTTTCCAGATCGGCAGAAATGTGGTAAAATAAGGGGATATAAAAATGTCCCGAAAAGGGCAGGCAAAAACAAAAAAAATGGAAAAAACAAAATCGCTGATATTGGCGATGGTGGCAACGGTGCTGATGGCATCCGGGAATGCTGCTCTGGCGGCAATCGGATCGAGCGCAAGCTACTCTTTGGACGTGGCAGACCTTACGAACGCGGGATCCGCCGCATCGTCGGGAAGCTACGAAAGTCTGGTCATTGTGGGTGATAGTTTTGACGGTGAAAGTTCCAGTGCAAGTTACACGCTCTGCGCAGGATTTGCGGAGGAGACAGGCGGAGGCTGTATAGCTGCAGTGCCACCGCCACCACCGCCTCCGGGAGGGGGCGGTGGTGCTGGAGGCCGCCCGCCGGATTACTGGCCTCCCGGCGATGATGAGCCGGTTCCGACACAGGAAACGCAGATCCCACCTGAAACACAGGAGACAGGTGAGACGGAAGAAACGCGGGAAACCGGCGAGACGACTGAAACCGCAGAAACGGCTGAAACGCAGCCCGGCGAGGAGCCTGGCGCTCCGGACGAACAGTTCCCTGCGACCGAAACCGGCCCGGGTGGAGCCGGGATAGAGGAAGGCCCGCTTTCGTGCGACGTCACGGCTTGTTATGCGCTGCCGTATGCGGGACTGCGCGCAGCCGCAGAGGAGACGATCGACACAAACTTGTTTATTATTGCGAACACCCTTCACGCCTTCATCGTCTTATATTTCATCTGGCTTATTGCCAGTCTCTCGCGCATGACTCAGTCGCGCAGCAGAAAACGATAAGTAGACAACGGGAAAGCCAAAACATATACTTCCGGCGATGAATGTCGCCGTGATTCTTGCAGCAGGAAGTTCAAAACGTTTCGGGAAAGATAAACTCCTGGAGCCTGTTCTTAAGATGCCCG
>DATDOI010000195.1:0-2057 GCA_035293325.1 Candidatus Altimarinota bacterium | reverse complement strand
GCCCTTAAGCAAAAGAGTAAATGGGACTTATTGCAAAATTGAGAGAATAATCAGCGCAGCAATGAGGGTAAAAAGCGGAATACTGAGCCTGAGATCCTTTTCCGATGCGATCAGTCTGTATGCGCTGTGGTATGCGGCGGAGATCAGGATGAGGAATTCAAGAGCTTGAATCGCTCCCGGCGGTAATATGCCTGATCCCGTTTTGAACGTTATTCCAGTGAAATTATGGAGTGCCGCGATGAGGTCCGGTGATTTGCCGATCACCAGCGCCGGGAGAGCGAACGCGCAGAGCGTTGCCGTTCCTCCGAAGATGAACCATGCAATACTTTTTTTCACCGCAGGTTTTATGTCGGAATGGTTCATGTAATGAGTGTGTAGAGCAAGGTATTTATCCCACATGCCATCACTATCAGGACTATGAATGTGATTGTCTCTCCTTTTTTTGTGAGTTTGAGCGGGAGGATTTTGGGCATGACTATCAGCCAGGTAACGCTGTGTATCACCGCTCCGGCAATGCCAAGAATATCGGCAGCCGGGCCAATTTTAAAGAAAAGTTTCATGCTGATATCCACCAGCAGGCCGTCCTCCGGCAGTCTGAACGGGTGGACCGAGGTATAGGTTGAAAACGCTATCTCCGCTATTTGGACAAGCGCCCATATTAAAATCAGTACGCCGCTTGCTTCCCGCAGAAAATAGAGCCGGTAACCGCTGCTTTTTGTCCACCAGAAGAGCTCTTTTTTTTGTTCCAGTTGCTTCATTTCTTTTTTTTGAAGAGAGATTTTACGCTGTGGAGCACCCCCATGATTTTCAGCTTTTGGATTGCTTTTGCCGGATCCACGCTTTTGGGGCATACGGCCGAGCATTCGCCGACAAATGTACAGTTCCACACCCCGTCTTTGGAAGAGAGGGAATCCATTCTTTTTTCGCGCAGATGATCGCGGTTGTCTTCATTATAGCGGTATCCTGCCGCTGCGGCTGCCGGGCCGATGAATGAAGGATGGACGGCATACACGGGGCATGCGCTGTAGCACAGCATGCACTTGATGCACTGGCTCGTCTGCTTGATTTTTTCGAGCTGAGCAGGGGATTGAGGGATGTTTTTCAGCTCTTTTTGTTGCGAAAAACTGGTATAGGGAAGAGCATCGCGAAATTTGTCCATCGCCTGATCGGTATCAACGACCAGATCTTTTATCACCGGGAAGTTCCGCATCGGTTCGACTGAGATCGGTGTTTTGAACTCACGGCAGAAGGTTGAGCACATCAGCACCGGTTTTCCGTTCACAACCGCTCCGCAACTGCCGCATATTCCCATGCGGCAGGAAAACCGGTAGGACAGGCCGGCGTTTTCGCGCTCGTTGATTTCGTTGAGTGCATCGAGAATGGTCAGGTCGTGACGCGGTTGAACGGTGTGCTCTTCAATGGAAATCTGTTCCGTTTCCGGGTCGTACCGTTTGATGTTGATGGTGATTTTTTTTGCCATGGATTGTGCTAATAATTTCGTTCTGCCGGCTGCCAGCGGGTGATTGTGACCGGTTGTTTTTCGATATTGATACGGCCGTTCTGCATACTGGCCATTTGATGAATGAGGAAGTTTTGATCATCCCGATGCGGATAATCTTCGCGAAAGTGCGCGCCCCGGCTTTCTGTCCGGTTGATGGCCGACAGAAGAACGGTTTCCGCCAGGTTCAGCATGCCATCCAACTCGAGTTTCGCCGTAAGTTCCTGATTAAAAACTTTTTGCTTGTTTTTGAGGCCGATTTTTTTTGTCCGATCACGAAGGTCGGGAATTTTTTCCAGAGCTTCTCTCAGTGGTTTTTCGCCGCGTATGATGCCGGCGCTTTCCTCCATCGTTACCTGAAGATCCTTTGTGAGATGGTATGCGTTTTCGCCGCCGTTTTGTTTCATGAGGGCTTCAATGCGTTCGTTTTCCGCGTCAGCCAATTTTTTGATATCGTCCGGGGTTTTTTTATCGGCTGCATTTTTTTGGCCATGCGTGGCCGCATGTAATCCGGCTTCCCGTCCGAAAACGAGACACTCCGCCAGTGAGTTTGATCCGA
>DATDOI010000194.1:0-2354 GCA_035293325.1 Candidatus Altimarinota bacterium | reverse complement strand
GAACCAAGACCCGCCTCTTTGAGTATTTTTAACGTTTGACGTACGGGAAGTTTTGCTATTTGAGACAAGTGCTCAATTTCGACTGCGGTAAATGCCTGGATATGCACATCAGGGCAGCATTCGTGGATTTCTCCGATCATCTTTACATAAAAATCAAACGGAAGGTCTGGATGCAGCCCGCCTACTATGTGGAGTTCTGTTGCGCCCTCTTCTGCGGCAGCCACAGCCTTTTCCAGGATTTCTTCCATCTCCATGGCGTACGAACCTGCCGCATCCTTGTCTCTGCTGAAGGCACAAAATTTACACCGGTTCTTGCAAATATTGGAATAGTTGATGTGCCGGTTGGTAATATAGTATGCCTTATTGCCGTTCTTTCTTTCACGGATAATGTTTGCTATGTGGCCGATATGAAGGATGTCGTTTGACCTGAAAAGTCGAACGCCATCATCAAAGCTCAATCGTTTACCATCTATCGCCTTCTGCAGGATATCGTAAACAGACGATAATTGTAATAAATTTTCCATTTTGTTATGTAAATTCTTGTTTTGTACGCAGATGAATGCAGATTTTTTAAAACGCAGGGGTTTAAAATTTTAAACCCCTACTGTATTGTGAAAATCCGTATCCTGATTTAGATCAATTTTTTAGAAAATATCAGAATTTGACGTCAAAATCAAGGAATATGTACTTGGCTCAAATTACACTGGAGAAATAGAGAAAGCCAATGAGAAAAATAATAGGAAAGATTGTGAGGATTTAAAAGTGGGCAGTAAAAATAGGCTTTCTATAAAAATTCCAACTTGTTTTTTATAGACTCTTGTGAAAAAATCTGTAATATTTTCAGAAGTCTTCGCATTGTTTCCCCAATTGTAAGCTGCTTAGGAGGCGTCAATAAATAAAGGTAGCAACTTTATGCGGATTTGATATACTGTTCGCATGAATAAAGATGAGGTTTCACTTCGGCGAAAGTTTTTCGACGTGTGGTCACTGCTTGATGAGCGGAGTCGACGTCTCATGGCCGCCAGCGAAGCTCGCTCATTGGGGTACGGAGGTGTTTCGAAGGTTAGACGAGCCTGTGGACTTTCACGAAAAGCCATAGCCAAGGGGATGCACGAGATATCCGATGGAAACACGATGCCTGGACGTATTCGCCGATCAGGTGCGGGCCGTAAGAAAATCACCGTGCGCGATCCCAAGCTTCTCGCCTCGTTGGAGCATCTGGTTGAACCGGAAACGAGGGGCGATCCAGAATCCCCCTTGCGCTGGATATGCAAGAGCACCCGGGCTCTGGCCGCTCAACTGACTGGGAAGAAGCATCCGGTCAGTCATGAGAAAGTGGCACAGCTTCTGCGCGATCAGAACTACAGCCTGCAAAGCAACCGGAAGACGGAGGAAGGTGCGGATCATCCTGACCGCGACGCGCAATTCCGTCATATCAACGCACAGGTGAAGCGGGCTTTGGCGACCGGGATACCGGTTATATCCGTGGACACCAAGAAGAAGGAACTGCTCGGAAACTACGAAAACAGCGGCAAACAGTGGCTTCCCGCAAAGAAGCCGGTCACGGTAAACGGGCATGATTTTCCTTCTCCCGACGTTCCCCGCGCATATCCGTATGGTATTTACGACCTCGCGCGAAATAGGGGATTCGTGAACGTGGGGACGGATCATGACACTGGGGCATTCGCGGTCGCATCAATACGGGGGTGGTGGCGTAGCGAAGGCAGATCGTTGTATTCGGATGCGCGGGTGTTACTCATCACGGCGGATGGCGGTGGTAGCAATGGCTCCCGGTTGCGGCTCTGGAAATTGGAGTTGCAAAATTTTTCGGATGAAACGGGTCTTTCTATTTCCGTCTGTCACTTTCCACCTGGCACCAGCAAATGGAACAAGGTTGAACACCGGTTGTTCTCTTTCATCTCCTCGAATTGGCGCGGTGAACCGCTTCGAGATTATGAGACGATCGTAAACCTGATCGCTCGCACGACGACTGCCAAAGGGCTCCAAGTGACCTGCCGTCTGGATCGTCGGAAATACCCGACCGGACGGAATGTGACGGATGAGGAATTTAAGCGAGTGAACCTGAAACGGAACACGTTTCATGGCGACTGGAATTACATCATTCACCCCTCAACGCACTAATCGAGATGATACCTTTATTTATTGACACTGCCTTAGAGAGTATTACTCCATAATGTTCCCATCTATTCTGAGCGTATTTATTGTGGAGCAGTACAAAATCTTTTACATTAAAGCTGAATAAACATCTTTTTTCTTTTGTTGCGTGTGATAATTGTTCGTCATCCGATTTACCTTTACCTTGCAACTCCTGTGCATGGATGACGTCATATCCT
>DATDOI010000193.1:0-6002 GCA_035293325.1 Candidatus Altimarinota bacterium | reverse complement strand
GTCATTGAAGATCAGCAGCAGGATTCCCTGATTCTGTTGGAACCGACAGACCCGACCGTCTACTGCAATTTTACACCCTCCTCTCCAAAAGCCGGTGACACCGTCACGTTCACTGCGACAGCAGCGGGATTCAACATTAACAGTAACGCCAATTTTAACTGGACCGGTACGGTAACGGGGCCGGGAGCGACCAAGACGAAACAGTTTAGTTCGGCCGGGACCTTTACAGCTACGGTTACCGGTTCATACTACTCCGATGTACTCAGTGAGTCAGACACGGACAGTTGTACTGTTCAGGTGAGTGCCATCGTCGTGGAGGAGCAAAGTGTGGAGATGAGTCAGCCGGAAGATTCCAATCTGCCAATCAACTCACCGCAAAATGGAGTCCAGGATGCTGACGATTCTCAATTGTATGAACCTGCAGTGGAAGAGGAACAGGAGGAAGATCAACAGCAAGAACAGCAACAGCAGCAACAGGAGGAGCAGGAAGAGGTAACGGTACAGAGCGAATCCGCAGAGCTGCAAAATGCTCAGGAGCTGCTTACATGTTCATTCAGCGCAAACAGCACCGTAGCGCTTGATAACGTTGAGAGTATCATTGCCGAATGTAAGCTGGATAAGAATGCGCGCCTCTTTGTGGAGGTGATTCAGGGCGAGTTCGATCCTGAAGCGGAACTTTCAGAAAGCGACATTGTAAAAGTTATCCAGGAGGAAGAATCAAAGGATGCCAAGACCTATCTTTTTACCTGGAATCTAAAGGATAAGTTCGATTCAACCGTTGAAGCCGGAGACTATTCGATGGTTGTGGGCGCACGAGCTACGACGAACTACAACTACGACTACTCACTCCGGAAAATAAAAGTGGTGGAGAACTCTTCAGAGATTCCTTCAGAGACTCAGGAAACGGGGGAAGCTACCGAAACGCAGGACACGGCAACTGAAACAACAGCAACCGGAACAGAACAGGCTCCTGCAACGGAAGCACCCAAAGAGGAACCGAAAGCTGAACCGAGCCAATGTCCCGGAGTGAACTATCCCACAGATATTGAGGGACACTGGGCCGCTGATTTCATTAAGAAAGCGTACGATCTTTGTCTTATTGGAGGATACGAAGACGGAACATTCAGACCGAACCAGCCGGTAACCCGCGCGGAAGCCGTAAAAATGGTTCTGGCTGGAGCGGGAGTGAAGCCGATAGAAGGCTGTTACGATGCCGATTGCGGCAGTCCGTTCGGGGACCTTGATATGTGGCAGGGACCGTGGGTTCGCGCCGCCTGGGACCAGAAAATGGTTGAGGGGTATGCCGGTAACATTATGGGGCCAAACTACCCGATGACCCGTGCCGAAGCGGCGGCGCTCCTCGCCAAAGCTTTCAAAGTTCCGCCTCATGAAGGATGCTACACCGCAAACTGCGGGGCAGGCCATCCGGACAATTTCTTTCTGGACATAGTGGATATGTGGCAAGGACCTTGGCTGCGAGCATTGTGGGATAAAGGCTGGATCAACGGAACAGCTCCGAACAAATTCGAACCGAACCGGGCCATCACCCGTGCGGAGCTGTCGAAACTCATCCAGACAGCTCTCGAGAAAAAATAGCGTATATGAAAGTGTCTATAAAAAGAGCTCCCTGAAACGGGAGCTCTTTTGTATAATCAGGGCGTGATTAAATCCCGCGTCCAGCTCGAACAGGAAGAATCAAAAAATCTCGCTCCCTACGCAATGAAAAGTGTTGAGAGCGCCGGGCGCATTCACGATGAACCGGATGATCCTTATCGGTTGCCGTTTCAGCGCGACCGCGACCGGATCATTCACTGCCGCGCATTCAGGCGTCTGCAGGCCAAAACGCAGGTGTTCGTTTCGTACTACGGCGACCATTACCGCGACCGCCTGACGCACTCCATGGAGGTGTCACAGATTGCCCGCGATCTAGCTCGAACGCTCGGCTTGAACGAGGATTTAAGCGAATGTCTAGCCCTTGCGCATGATCTTGGCCATCCGCCGTTTGGACATGGGGGTGAATCGGCCCTGAACGATGCGATGGAGAAGTACGGCCTCCATTTTGAGCACAATGAACAGAGTCGCAGAATCATAGAAAAACTGGAGCGCATCTATCCTCATTTTGACGGACTGAACGCCACAAGAGAGGTACTCGACGGCCTTCTGAAGCACAATCCTCACCGCTACCATACCTACCTGAAATTCGAGGTTTCGCCCCATCTGGAGTCACAGGTTGCCGATCTTTCGGATGAAATTGCCTACATAAACCATGATATTGATGACGGATTGCGATCGGGGATTATTTCACTCGACCAGGTGCGGCAGTTGGATTTATGGGCGGCAGCGGAAAAATCCGTAAAAAAAGATTACGGAGACATTGAGGAAGGAAGACGCTTCATAAGCCGCGTGATGAGCCGGATGATCAGGCATATGATCACCGACCTTCAGGAGACGGCTGAGCGCAATATCCAAAAACATGGAATCGACAGCATTGAAAAAGTTCGAAAACATAAAGATAAAATTCTGGCTTTCAGCGCCGATTTGAAGCCGGAACTCGAGGAGCTGAGGTCATTTCTCTTGCATCATTTCTACAATCATGAAAAAGTTGGTATGCAGATTGAGAAAGGGAAGAAAATCATCCGTGATCTTTTTGAGTATTATCGGGAAGATCCGGCCAGACTCCCGCAGATGTACGGAAAGTTGATTGAAGGTGGAGAACCGTTGGATGTTGTGGTAAAAGATTATGTGTCAGGCATGACGGACCATTTTGCGGAAGAAACCCACGCGAAAATAAAGTAACTCAAAAGCCATGTTCTGCCCCAAGTGTAAACAGAAGGAAACCCGCGTTCTGGATTCGCGTGAAACGAACGAACACCGGGAGATACGCCGCCGCCGCAAGTGCGAGGAGTGCGATTTTCGTTTTACGACATTTGAACGGGTTGAGACGACGAATTTTATCGTGGTAAAAAAGGACAGTTCGCGCGAAAGCTACGACCGTCGCAAGCTGGAGGGGGGTATATGGAAAGCCTGTGAAAAGCGTCCCGTTACCAAGGAGCAGGTTGATCAGCTGCTTGGCGAGCTCGAGGAGCGGTGGGGAAGTTTGGGCAAGGAGATTGCGGCCAAAACGATCGGGGAGGATGTCATGGAGCGTCTGCGCCAGCTTGATGAGGTGGCATACATACGATTTGCCTCTGTTTACCGCCATTTCCGGGATATCGAGACCTTCCGCAAAGAGCTCCAGAAGCTGATCGACTAGACAGATTCCAAAAAGGCCCTACATTGTCACGGATAAATGGCCTCCGGCTATTTTACATATTCTAAAAATATGTTATAATTTAAAGATTACTTAAACCACGCTCATGACCAGCTTTCGCCGCCTCATTCTCCTCCTCACTCTTACGGTCCTCCTGGTTCCGCAATTGAGCGAGGCAAAAGGGGTTCGCAGAATCAAGCTGACCGAGGCTCACGCGGCCACGCCCGTTACTGTCGATGCCGACTCGGATGTTATTCTGGCTTCGGAAGAACCCACAAGCTGTCAGTTTGAATCACAGGATAAGCCGAGCTACGGTGCCCGTTTTCTTGCCGTCCGTAAGAAGGGCGTTGTGGCCAAAGGGGAACTTTTTGAAACGAAAGTGTACGTCACGAACACCGGCAATATGCCATGGTTCTCCGCAGACAGCGGCTGTCCATTCATGAACGTCAACCTTGGCACGGATAAAGATCGCGACCGCGTGAGCGTTTTTTATACGAAAGACCTGATGTGGGAAAGCGACTGGGCCGGGCCCAACCGCGTTCGGATGGAAACAATGCGTGTAGATCCGGGCGAGGTGGCAACCTTCCGTTTTTGGAGCAAGGCGCCGAACGAAGACGGTCTCTACCGCGAATATTTTACGCCCGTGATGGAAGGCGTTTCCTGGATGGAGGGCGGCGGCTTTCATACCGACATGAGCGTTGGCAGCCCGGACATCAAGCCCGAAAACAAGCAGTATCTTCAGTATATTGAAAGGAGCGTTGACCTGACCAAAGTTATTCTCGATGGAGAAAAATCAATCCATGTCAGCATCGGTCAGCAGAAAATGCGGCTCAAGATTGGAGATGTCGTGATCCGTGAGTTTCCGGTAAGCACGGGAACGTACCGTACGCCCACACCCCTTGGTACAACGTACATTCTTGGGAAACAGCAGGTTCGCGTCGCCAGCGGAAGACCGCACTACATCATGCCCAAATGGATGAGTTTTCGCAGAGGCGGCTATGGCATACATGCACTGCCGAGTCTGGCGAACGACAACGGCGTTTTCTGGCGTGAAGCCTTGAACCATATTGGCACGCGTCGAAGCCACGGATGCATCCGTCTGCTTCCAAAAGATGCCGAATTCGCCTACGAATTTGGAGAGGTAGGGACGAAAGTTGTGGTCGGGGGATAAATTTGCTTACGAGCGGACCACGAAACTATTTTTTCGGTCGGGGTGTCCGGTTCCCGGGACGGGGGTTTCCCCTGTTGCCAACGGGAGTTTTATCGTAGTTCCCAAGCATGGACTTCAGTCTTGCCGGCAGAGGCTCTTCCTTGAGCGTTCGAACAATATCTTCAACCCGTCTGTCGTTCACATGACGACGGTGGTTGTGCGGCCAGATGCTTATCAGCGTTCGTGCGACGTTCTGAAAAAATATCTCCTCACTATCCTTTGGGTCATGGCTATGAGAGTCCATGGCGAGCGCCTCGGAAAATTTTTGCAATTCCTTGACGGCATGGTCGCGATCCAGAGGTTCAAGAGTCAGATCCATTGTTGGAGCGATCCGGTCAACGCGAACGGAGCCGGTCATTTCGGCCATTGTCTGAGCATGCTCAAGGGCACCCGTCCCAACTTCACCTCTTTTCCCGCCGGTAATGGAAGGTATCTTCGGTACGTTATCCGGCGTAACCGGCTCGCGAAGTTCCGTTTTTGCAAGTCCTCTAAGATGAGGTTTCGCTTTGGCCGGTTTTCGGCGCATCGCAATCTCAGGCTTTTTCAGGGTAACGACATTGGCGAGCTGTCCATGAATATCTTCACGGCGGCGTTGCCTTTCACCTTCATCGCCGGAACCGTTTTCTCTTTCGCGGCGACGGTCGGCAAGCTGTATAACATCACGATGCCCCGGAATTTCGGGAGGAACAGATGAATTGCTCATAGTGATATTTTGATCATTATCATGTATATTTTTTTGGCCTTCCTGTCTGGAGAGTCCACAAGGAAAATACGTAAGGTGTAAAAATAACAATTAATTGTATTTTTGTCAAATTTTGATACAGTAGACGCCATGCAAACGATTCTGGAAACACTCAACGACAGGCAGCGCGAAGCCGTCCTTCAAACCCACGGGCCGCTTTTGGTGATGGCGGGAGCCGGGTCGGGGAAAACCAAGGCCTTAACGCATCGGATCGCCTACCTTATCCACGAAAAAAAGATCAGCCCCTGGAATATTCTGGCGGTAACATTTACGAACAAGGCTGCGAACGAAATGAAGAACCGGATCATGAAGATTGTCGGAGCCGAGAAGGAGAGCGACATGCCGAACGTCGGAACATTTCACGCCACGTGCGTAAGAATTCTTCGAAAAACCATCCATAATCTTGATTACGAAAATTCTTTCGTCATTTATGACACGGCCGACCAGCAGATCCTGATGAAGCATGTCATGGCGGACCTTCACATTGATGAAAAAACCGTTCCTCCCCGGGCTATTCTGGGGCAGATTTCGAATGCCAAGAACCAGCTTATCGGGCCGAAAGAGTTCCAGGCGTTTGTGAATAATAATTTTACGGAGAAAGTGGCGGAGGCGTACGAGCACTATCAGCGTTCTTTAAAAAAGGCCAATGCGCTGGATTTTGACGATATCATCATGAAGACCGTCGAGATTTTTCAGGGACTGCCTCAGATTCTTGATCAGTATCAGGAAAAGTTCCGGTTCATCTCCATAGATGAGTATCAGGATACCAACCACGCGCAGTACATACTGACAAATCTTCT
>DATDOI010000192.1:0-2408 GCA_035293325.1 Candidatus Altimarinota bacterium | reverse complement strand
ATCACCTGACTGCATTTTTATTCCTGCGCACGCCTGGACACCGCACTTTGGGGTCCTTGGCTCCAGTTCCGGCTTCAACTCGCTTGAGGAATGTTTTGAAGAACTGACGCCGCATGTAACTGCCATCGAAACGGGACTTTCTTCCGATCCGGCGATGAACTGGCGTGTATCTTCGCTTGATAACGTCGCCCTCGTTTCCAATTCGGATGCGCACTCCCCCGGAAAACTTGGCCGCGAAGCGAACCGCTTTGATACCGAACTTTCCTATTTTGCCATGAAAGAGGCGCTTAAAAAATCGGACCCTCAAAAATTTCTTGAAACGATTGAGTTCTATCCTGAAGAAGGAAAATACCACATGGATGGGCACAGCGCCTGCGAAATATCTTTTACTCCGGAGGAAAGCGCGAAGCACGGGGGCAGGTGTCCCAAATGCCGGCGCCCTCTCACTATTGGAGTCATGAATCGGGTTGAAAAACTTGCTGACCGGCCTGACGGTTCCAAAAGAGCACGCCCCATTCCGTTTCGCCATGTCATTCCCCTCCCTGAAATTCTCTCTGATCTGCTTGAAACAGGTACCGGATCAAAAAAACTTGCGATGGAGTATTTCAAGCTTATTAACGCGCTCGGCAATGAGTTCGATATTCTTCTGGATGTTCCGGTTGATGAGATCCGGAAAGTTTCGAATCCCATCATGGCTGATGCGATTGCCAGGATGCGCAATGGCAATGTCCATATAACGCCCGGTTACGACGGCACGTACGGTGTTATAAAGGTGTTCGCTCCGGGAGAAAATAAAATCCATTCCGAACAATCTGTACTCTTTTGAACATGCAGACATTCAATCAGGCTCAACTGAAGGCCATAGAAGAGGATGGCGATATGCTCATCGTTGCGGGTCCCGGGACGGGAAAAACTCACACGCTCGCTCATAAAATTGCGCGTATTATGGAACGAAATCCCCACGTGAAGGCGGAGAACGTTTTTGCGATCACCTTTACGACGAAAGCTGCGAAAGAGCTACGCGAGAGGATCTCATCGCTCATGAAAAATTCCGGAGCTTTTCCGTTTGTGGGTACATTCCATGCTCTCTGCCATAACCTTATTCAGCATGCGTACCGTTCACTCGGCATTGCGCACCCTCTTCATGTTATCCCGGAAAAGGACCGGCGTGACCTGATTGCCTCCGTTTGCGTCGGACTGGATCCCCAGATCAAGGTTAAAAAAATACGCGATTATGAGGCGCTCATCTCATCCATGAAGAACCGGCTTGTTGGTCCCGAGGAGCTGAAAATATCAGGGGAAACCGGCATTTTTGTGGAGATTTTTGAGCAATACGAACAGGCGCTTGACGGGAAAAAGCTGGTGGATTTTGATGATCTTATCGGAAAAATGGTGAAGCTCCTTCAGGCCCACCCGCACATTAAAGCGGCCATGAATGATGCGCTTGAATGGCTCTTCATAGATGAATACCAGGACATTAACGGAGCGCAATATCAGCTCATCCGGTCGCTTGTTTCTCCGAAGACAAAAATCTGCGCGATTGGCGATCCCGACCAGGCCATTTACGGTTTCCGCGGATCTGACGCAAAATATTTTCACAGTTTTGAAAAAGATTTCCCCGGTACGACCGTCATCACCCTGGAGGACAACTACCGTTCCACGCCTCATATACTGTCGCTTGCGAACGAACTCATCAGCCACAACCCAGAACGCAAGCATGGCGGCCTGCGTGCCCAGAGCGGAGACGGGCCCCGCGTCCAGCTTTCTGTTTTCGAGGATGAGTGGAAAGAGGCAGCTTTTATCGTTCGTGAAGTTTCAAAACTGGTGGGTGGGACCGATATGCTCCAGACCGATGCGGCTTCCGGGCAGACGGTTGTTGAAAGGCCGCCTGGAAGATCAGAAGCTTTTCATTTTGCGGATTTTGCCGTTCTGTATCGAACCAAAACACAGGGCCGGCTGATTACGGAGGCTTTTAAAAAAGCCGGAATCCCGTACCAGACCGTTTCCCGTGTTCCATGGCACCAGGAAGCGGAAATTCAGATGCTCCTTCACTGTTTTCAAACGCTCATTGATCCCAATTTCAAAACCGGCGATCACGATACGGATTTTTTGTGCGGCCATGTTTCGCGCATCCGGAACGATATCGACCTGCTGAAACCGGCCGAAACGGCGACAAAAATTATCGAGCTGCTCCGACTTGATTCTCCCACGGAGTCCTCGACGATGATGATCGAAAAAAGGGTTCAGAACCTGGAAAATTTCAAAGCGCTCCTTCATGAATTTGATGCGCTTCACGGAGTTGATGGTCTTGAAAAAGCTGTTCAGTATTTCGGGCTGTTGCAGGATCATGATCTTTACAGTTCCTCTGTGCAGGCCGTTTCTCTCATGACGATCCATGCCGCCAAGGG
>DATDOI010000191.1:0-2922 GCA_035293325.1 Candidatus Altimarinota bacterium | reverse complement strand
TACTTTTTTTGAATATCGGCGGAGCGATGGCCCGATCCACATTGATCGAAAAAATTCTCAAAAAGATCAGCGATGCCGCGTATGAAATATTCCTTCTGCACCACTACTTTTTGAACTACTTTCTTATGCCGCTCCTTATTGCCATGGGGGTGTCCGGCAACGAAACGGTTTTTTGGATCACGATGCCTCTATTCTTTATATCGTCGGTAGTTCTAGGGGGAGCAGGTCGACGCTTGAGTCTATTGGCAGAGAGGATTCGTCTTCGTTCACGACCGTAGCCGTAGGTTCTTCTGTCGTTGAGCCGGAGTTTTTCTTTTTGGAAGTGGTTGTTGTTGTTGTGTCGTCCGTCCCGCTGTCCGTTGATCCCGTCGGACTCGTTTTTATCTCGACGCTTGCTTCCGAGGCATAGCCCCATTTGTCCATAACCTTGACCATCAACAGGTGTCGGTTGGTCCCGCTTTCGCCTTTCGGGAGTCGTATGTCTCCTTCATACGGGGCATCACTCGTTCCATACCGGAACTGTTCATCGAGATAGTATTCAACTTTTTCTACGCCGTTCGGAGCCTCCACGTCTATTTTTACCGTGAACGTACTTCCGCTCAGTATCACATCGGAGCTGTCCGGCCACAGGATCTCAATTTTCGGTTTACGTCGGGCATTTGATTCCGTACACAGGTCGGAAACCATCGTCGGGGGATCGCCTATCGTCATAAGAGAGGTGACGTCCGTGATGTTCGTTTTGATCCATTCTTTTCCCGCGTCCGACTCGATCCACGCCTTCACTCCTTCTTCCCAGGCCGGTTCGGGAGAGGCGTCGTGCACGGCAAGAAACGTTTTTTCTTTCACGAAATCCTCGGGACAGTATTCGTTCGCAAGTTTGTCGTTACGGGTGTCGACTTTCGCCGTTGCCTGACCCTCGTCCATTTCCGTGGGTACGGAAAAATCTGCAAACACCTCTTCTATGGTCAGGCTTGGCGGAGTAAGAGGGCCGGCCAGTTTACCGGTCAGCCTGGAGATGCTGACTTTTTTGATTCCCTCGGGCATTCTAAATTGCTCTGCCGGCATGCTCTTGTGCGCTTCCGTCATAAATCTTTTCCAGATTGGCGCGGAGTCCGTGTAACCATCTGCAAGGGGGTGCATTTTTTCCTCTTTGGGGCGATTGTTCCCGCTCCAAACGGCGGTTGAAAGCCGTGTGGAATAACCGACGGTCCACAGATCCTGGGGAAGTCTGTCGTCGTCAGGCGTCGTGCTCGTACCGGTTTTTGCCGCCGTGATCACGCCCGGCACATTGAGGACTTCTCCCAGGCCGACGCTTTTATCCGACAATACGTTGTTGATCAGGTAGGCAACCTGCGGATCGAGTACTTCTTCACCTTTGTGTGCCGGATCCTCGACTTTCCATTCTTCCAGAATTTCGCCGCCGGACGTTTCCACTTTCAGCACCGCAACCGGCGTGTGGTGAGTTCCTCCGCTGCCGAACGTCCCAAAGGCCGATGCCATATCCAGAGGTCTTACAGCCGTTGAACCCAGGGCCATCGGCCAGCCCAGTTCCTCCACCCTGCCTTTATCCGTGTCCGTGAAGTTGATGCCCATTTTTTCCGCCAGATCCATGATCGGTTGCGCGCCTCCGGCAAGATAGAAAGCTTTTATCGCCGGAATGTTGCGTGACTGGCCCAGCGCGGAACGCATGGACATGAGACCGCGGAATTTTCCGTCATAGTTTTTTGGGAAGGCGTTTGAACCGAAGCGGGTCTGTGTATCAAAAATCACCGTTCCCGGCCCGTAGCGGTTCAGATATGCCTGCGCGTAAACGAAAGGCTTGAATGATGATCCGGGCTGACGGTAACTGGTCGTGATGTTCACGGCTCCATCGATGTCTTCCGCCCCGTACCCTTTGGAACCCACCATTGCCAGAATTTCTCCCGTCTGCACGTCCACGGACACGAGCGCGGCGTTTTTGGCGTTGTGATTTTCCGTGTTTTTTACCGCCTGCTCCTCTACCGCCGTCTGCGCAATTTCCTGAAGCTTCGGATCTATTGTCGTGTAGACTTTCAATCCTCCCTGTTCCACTATTTCCTTTCCGTATTTTTCTTCCAGTTCTTCAAGCACATAGAAAACAAAGTGGGGAGCCTGAATCTTGTCTTCGCGTTTATTGAATTCGATGGACTGAAGTTCGCTCAGGGCCTGTTTTTTTTGATCTTCCGTGATATAGCCTGAATTTTCCATTGCCTTGAGGACCAGATCGGTTCGTCCCTGAAGGTAAATGCTCCGCTCGTCGTCCAGTTTTATGGTCTTGGCAATGAGGCCCGTGCTATATTCGTCCTCTTCCAGATCGGCCATGGATCGTATGTCCCTCAGGGCCACTTCCTGCGGTGAGAACTGTTTGATGAGTTCCGTGTAAAGGTGCTGTCCGTAAGGGTTGTAGCGGGTCTGGCTTTTGGGGAGGGAGGCCAGAACAGCGGCTTCCGCAAGCGTCACGTCTTTGGCGTGTTTGTTGAAATAGGTTTGAGCTCCTTTCTCAATTCCGAAAGAGTTATTGCCGTAAGGAATTTTGTTCAGATAGAGCTCGAGGATTTTTTTCTTGTCGTAGGCCTGTTCCAGCTGTACGGCCAGAATCAGTTCCTTGAGTTTGCGCATATAGCTTTTTTCCGAGCTCAGGAATGCGTTTTTGATGTACTGCTGGGTAATTGTTGATCCTCCCTGCTGCCGCGCACCCACAATGTTGTTTACCACCGCCCGCCCGATGCCGATCAGATCGAATCCCGGATGCGTCCAGTACCGGTCGTCTTCAATCGCAACCGTTCCGTCTATGATGTATTGCGAAATCTGGTCGAAATTTACGTATTGCCGGTTTTCGCCTCCGTAGTTCACGTACAGCACATTGCCCTCGCGGTCATAAATGGTCGTTGACTGGGCCACCAT
>DATDOI010000190.1:0-15278 GCA_035293325.1 Candidatus Altimarinota bacterium | reverse complement strand
CAGGAGATGGTAAACTTCTCTGGCTTTGTCCGTAATGACCTCTTTATTTTTTACGAGGGGCAGAACCGCCGCTTTAATGGGAGCCAGTTTCCGGGCAAATCTCAAAACAACCCGTGTCTCACCCTCAACATCCTCCTCGTCGTAGGCGTCGAGCAACACGGCGAGCGTTATGCGGTCAGCTCCGAAGGAAGGTTCAATAACGTGCGCCGTTACTTTCCTTTGAGGATTTTCAGGGTCGGTATACGACAGATCCTGCCCGCTGAACTTCTGATGCTGCGTGAGATCGAAATCTGTCCTGTATGCGGCGGCGGCGCAGAGTTCTCCCCAGCCAAACGGGAAGAGATATTCAATATCCGTCGTCCCTCTTGAATAGTGAGAAAGCTCATCCTTTTCATGATCCCTCAGACGAAGATTTTTTTCGGAAATGCCGAGAGTTTCCTTTACAAAGTTCCAGCTCAGTTTTTTCCAGTCTTCAAAGAGCTTCTCCCACTTTGTTGCTTCGGGGTCGAAGAAATACTCAATCTCCATCTGTTCGAACTCTCTGGTGCGGAATGTGAAGTTTCCGGGCGTTATTTCATTGCGAAAAGCTTTCCCGATCTGGCCGATACCAAAAGGCAGCCTCATGCGGGTTGTCGTTACCACGTTTTTAAAATTCACAAATATACCCTGTGCCGTTTCAGGCCGCATGTAGACGAGCGCCGTCTCTTCTTCGATCACACCCTGGTGCGTTTTAAACATCAGGTTAAATGAGCGCGCTTCGGTGAAATCTGTTGCTCCGCATTTCGGGCACGGGAGTTTTTTTTCATGAATGATTTTGGAAATTTCCTTCAGTGATTTTCCTACGGCGGCCTCAATGCCCAGATGCTCTTCGATCAGCTTGTCTCCCCGGACGCGCTCTTTGCACTTTCTGCAGTCCATGAGCGGATCAGAAAAAGAGGATACGTGACCTGAGGCTTCCCATACTCTCGGGTTCATGAGGATGGAGGCATCCAGGCCAACCATGTCCGTCCGGTCCTGAACAAACATTTTCCACCAGACCTGTTTCACGTTGTTCTTGAGTTCAACACCGTACGGTCCGTAATCCCACGTATTCGCCAGTCCGCCGTAAATTTCTGACCCCGGAAAAATAAATCCCCTTCTCTTGGCGAGCGAAACGACTTTTTCCATGGTTACAGCGGAGGACATAGTGTTTTCTTTAGCAGATATTATTTTTTGCTTTCGATCATCAGGGTTAGCGGGCCGTCGTTTACAAGCTCTACCTGCATGTGCGCCTGAAACTGTCCCTGCTCAATTTTTAATCCGGTATTCCGGAATGCCTGAACAATTTTTTCGAACGTTGTTTTTGCTTCATCAAGACCGGCAGCGTTTCCGAAATCCGGCCTCCTGCCCTTATCGCATTCGCCGTAGAGCGTAAATTGGGAGACGACGAGCAGTTCACCTTTTATGTCTGTTACGGACAGATCAAGTTTTCCGGCTTCGTTTTCAAAAATCCGCAGGTTTGCCGTTTTATCAATAATAAACTGTATGTCTTTGTCGGTGTCGCCGTGCGTAATGCCGACGAAGACCAGCAATCCCTTGCCGATATCCGCTATTTTTTGGTCTTCAACAGTAACGGAAGCGCCCGATACACGCTGGATAAGAGCTTTCATTTTCTTTATTTAGACTGTTTCTGACGGTTCCTCCAGTCGAGCATCGCGTTCGATATGACCTTCATGAACGACTCTGCCGTCTGATGCGTCATATTCACCCTGCTCACCACCTTGATCGTGGTAGGTTTCATATTCGGCAGAATGTAACCGAAATCAACCACCACCTCATTCTGATTCACGTGGACGGAAACGGCGTTTGAAAATATTCCGTTTTCCGTTGCCGGTTCAATTTTTACCTGTATGTTCTGGTTTTGCTGTGAATTCTGCTGTGAATCCGCCATGTAATGATAGGTTAGAGTGTATTCTTTTCGGCTTTATTGGCGAGCTGTCCGCATGCCGCATCAATCTCCTGTCCCATGGTCACCCGTATGGTGACCTCTACACCGGCCTGCTTCAGTACGTCGCGGAATGCGCGTATCTGTTTCTTTTCGCTTCCGGTGATCCCAGCGATACCTGTTGCATTATAGGGAATGAGATTGATATGGCAAAGCTGATCTTTCACCAGCGCAGCGAGCTCGCGCGCCTCTTTTTCGCCGTCGTTTATGCCGGCCAGCATTACATATTCATAGGAAACACGCCTGTGTGTTTCCTTTATATAGGTTTCAATCGCCCTCATAAGTTTCGCCAGATCGTATTTTCTGGCTATCGGCATGATTTTTTCTCTGAGGGGCTGATTTGGAGCATGCAGACTTACCGCAAGATTTACCTGCAGAGGTTCCTCCGTCAACTTTTCAATTCCTTCGCAGATGCCTGACGTTGAAATAGTGATGCTACGCGCACCTATTCCAAGGGCCGATTTGTCGTTTATCAGAAGAGCGGATTTCATGACATTTTCGTAATTCATAAAAGGTTCGCCCATCCCCATATAAATAATGTTGCTGACTCTTTCACCTTTTAAATGAAGTTCCTGGGCAAAATAGAGTACCTGATCAGCGATCTCTTCATAGCTCAGATTTCTCCCGAATTTCATCGTTCCGGTAGCGCAAAATTTGCATCCAAGCTGACACCCTACCTGGCTTGAGACGCAGACGGAGTGCCGACCGTCCTTAAAATTCATCAGTACGGACTCGATTCTTTTGTCATCGCTCGTTGCGAACAGACATTTTTCGGTCATTCCATCCTTTGATTTTTTCATTAAAAGAGGCCGCAGACTGAAAATCGGACAGATGTTCTGAAGTCCGGACAGCATTTCCCTGGGGAGCGTGGTTATCTGCTCGTAGCTGTTAACTCCCTCCTTATACACGGCATGCATAATCTGCTTGCCCCTATAGGAGGGGATCCCCAGTTCTGATAATTTCATGAAAAGGTCGTCTTTGGCCAGCATATGAGGTGTTGTAGTATACTTGACAACAGGATTTTAAGGTTGTTTTTTCCTTTTGTGAAGGGAAAAAACGGGATGTTCCTGTTTGTCGCGGTTGACATGTGTCAGCCGTTTTTCTATGTATTATCCTTATTTTATTACTTTCCACGTGAACGTATGCTTACGCTCCTTTTGTATGATATGGAAAAACAGGCGAAATTTGTCCTTAAGGGCCTGCACTATGAAAATCTTTCCTGTGAGGCCATTTCGTCCCGGGAATTTTCCCTGAACGGGTCGAGCCTTGATAATTATGATGGCGTTATTTTCCTGCTGGATTCTCCTGAGGCTGTTGCCGGGCTCTGTCCTGGAATACGTGCCATCAGACCGTCTCTTCCTCTGATCTCAATGAGCGGGCACAACTCACCTGTTTATTCCGGGTTGCTGCACGAAAAGCTCATAGACTTCCATTTCGTGAGACCTTTCTCCCTTCGTATAATCGCGAACCGGATGCGATATGCGATCTATTCCGTTAAGGAGCGCCTTGACGTAAGCAGGCTCGCCATCCGCGATCTCGAACTTGATATCATGACCCATACGGTAACGTACAGAGGAAGGAAAATTGATCTGCGAAACAGAGAGTTTGCACTCCTTCAGTTCCTGATGTCGAATTCGGGAAGGGTATTGAGTCGTTCCTCGATCCTTGAAAATGTCTGGGACCACAATTCAAATTTTCTGACGAACACCGTGGATGTCCATATAAGTCAGCTCCGGAAGAAGATTGATACATTCGCAAAAGACAAATTTATTCATACGGTTCCCTGCACCGGTTATCTGCTTGTTTGATTTTTTTCTTTTCATAATCTGAAAAATGGATATAATCTAACAATGAAAATCAAATTCCTCTATGGCTACTGATACTGTCGTTGATCAGCGGGTTGGCGAAGTCCTGGTTCAACTACGGCAGCAAGTCGAGCAGTTGCTCATTCTTCTCTCTCAGAGAGAGAGATTTGTTATAGAAAAGCGTTTCGGTCTGGATAAAGGTGATGTTTCCACTCTGGAGGAAATAGGTCAGCAATTTAATGTGACGAGGGAGCGGGTCCGGCAGATTGAGAAAAACGCCCTGCAAAAGCTGAAGAGAAATGTTGATAATACGAACCTCTCGAGCCTTACGGAGCTTGCATTTGGTATTTTGACGCATGAGGGAGGTCTAATGCGTGAGGATAGTATGATTGGGCGGATACTTGCGCATCAGAGCGCATTTGAGGTTTCTGCCGTGCTGTTTATTTTGAGCCTGGATAAGCGTTTTATGAGATTCAGCAATACTATTTTGCGTTATCCTCATTTTCGTTTGAGTGACATGGGCGATGAGCTGCTTTTAAAAATTGCGGATAAGAGCACCGCTCTACTTACATCCAAGAAAGATGTAGTGGATAGTGCGGAGCTGAGGTCAAAAGTTGTTTCGGACGTGAAGGAGGCGAACGTTATGAACGTGGCGGGATTCGAATCCCTCTACAGCATCCATAAGAGCTTCAAGCTGATGGGGTCAAAGGTCGGTCTTATTCAGTGGAAACACATCCATCCAAGGACATTAAGAGACAAGATTTATTTTATTCTCAGAAAAAAGGGAGCGTCGCTCCATTTCATAGATATTGCGAACTCCATCATGGAGGCAAATTTCGACAGGAAAAAGATAAATCTCCAGGCCGTTCATAATGAGCTGATACGTCATGACGGGTTTGTCCTTATAGGAAGGGGAATTTATGCCTTGAAGGAGTGGGGTTATGCGTCGGGTACGGTATCTGAGGTCATTGAGGGTCTTCTTCGGGAGCATAGAAGTTTATCGGAAGAGAGGATCGTATCGGAGGTGCTAAAAAAGAGGCAGGTGAAACCGATTACGATAATTCTGAACCTCAAAAACAAGCCTCAGTTTCTGCGCATCGGCAGAAAGCAGTACGCTCTGAAATAGTAATCCTCCGGACTTTACAGTTTGATATAATCCCCTTTCCCGCCTTTCTTGCGCTCCTCTTTCATCTGCTTGTATGATTTGCGCATCTGATTGATGAGGTCTCTTTCGCCTTTCCGGGCTGCGCGTTTTTTTGCCTTTTCGTAAATTCCCCGCGCAGTTTCGTTTTTCACGTCTATCCCCAGTATTTCCTTTGCTCCTTCAGCGGCTTTATCGTACTTTTTCAGCTGATAGAGGGTTTTAATTTTTTCCAGACCCTGATAGATGTAGTCCTTTCTTTGATCGACTTTGTACCGCTCATATTTTTTCTTTGTCCCTTCCATAAGAGTTTTTATTTTATCAGATCGCGGATCAATGCTTTTCAGATGCTGCAAGAAGAGCAATATTTCTTCGTATTTCTCACCTTCGAGAAGTATTTTGTTTTGAGATATTTCATCCTCAAGCCATTGTTTTTTTATTCTTTCAGTAATGGAGCGAAGTTCACTTTCGTGCAGATTGAGAAGACGCAGCTTTTCCGCGTCCCTCAGCGCATCCTGAAATTTTTTCTCCCGTATCATCTCTTCGAGCTTTTTTTTCTCTTCCTGATAATAACCATCCTGTTCCTGTACCACCTTTTTCCTGTATCCCTCCTGAGCCTTCAGAATGAGCTGCTTTAGCGGCGGATACTCTTTTATGTAGGGTTCCAGATGTTTAAGATTTTCCAGAAGTTCTTCATAACGGCCCTCGCTCCAGAGCGGATCCAGGCTTTTTATGTCACTTTTAATGGATTTAATATTCAGATTTTTTACGATTTTTTCAATTTTACCGGCGAGCCGGATTATCTGAAGATTTTCCGGATCGAAACGGAGTATCTCAAGGCATGCCCGATGTGCCTCCGCCCATTTCTCCTGGGCCATCAGATTTTTAATCCGTTCCATTGCCTCCTTCAGGAATATTTTTACATCTTGTGCAGCCATGCGGGATGAGAAAATAATTATGAACCTTTGAGGTTTTCGAGCTCGTTGATTTTCTGCGTCGTATTCTTCAACTCTTCCTCAAGTTCCGCAAACAGTTTTTGCTCTTTTTCCACAACGGCCGCCGGAGCTTTATCCAGAAACGCCTTATTTTCCAGACGCTTTTGTAGACCGTTCATTTTGGCTCTGGTCTCTTCCAGTTTTCTGGAAAGATGCTTTTTCTCTTTTTCGACGTCAAAGAGATCTTCCGCGGGGAGGTATATATCCACTCCACCCGTAAACTTCCAGAGCGCTTTTGGAATACGCGGCCCCTCGGTCTGGATCGTCAGTGAATTCAGACGCGCGAGCCTTGTAATAGGATCCTTTTTATCCTGCAGTAAATCCGTCCAGATGCCTCCGTAGATGGTGGCGTTGATCTTTTTTGCCGGTTCCACGCCCTTTTCCGCACGTATGCTTCTTATGGCTGTAATAATGTCATGGACGAGCTCCATTTCGGCCGTCTCTTTTTCAAAATTGAGTTTGGATGTGTATGCAGGCCATGACTCGGCAATCAGCATGCTTTTCTCCCCCAGGTGGCTCCAGATTGCTTCCGTAACGAACGGTACAAACGGGTGGAGGAGCCTCAATATATTTTTAAGGACGTACAGGAGTACTTCGGGATTCAAATGTTCGCCCTTGGAGATTTCCAGATACCAGTCGCAGTAATCCGCCCACGTAAAATCATAGATTTTCATGGCCGCGTCCGAAAAGCGGTATTTTTTCATATCTGCGTTTACGCTCTTCACCAGCAGGTTCAGTTTTGTGAGAATCCATTTGTCGGCTCTGCTTTTTGCAGCCTTTGTTACATTTTTCGGTGAAGCCTTCGTATCCGGGACGTTCATCAGCGCGAAACGTGAAGCGTTCCATATTTTATTCACGAAATTGCGGTATCCGGCGATTTTTTCTTCGTAGAGGCGCATGTCGTTTCCCGGTGTATTGCCGACGATCAGGCTGAGTCTTACAGCGTCCGTACCGTATTTTTCGATCATATCGAGCGGGTCTATACAGGTCTCGGGCCGGGATTTTGACATTTTCTGCCCGTGAACGTCGCGTATAAGGCCGTGGAGATACACATCCCGGAATGGAATGCATTGTTCCTCCGGGAGCCCTTCGGAGCGCAGACAGTAGGTTGATGCCAGAATCATGCGGGCGACCCAGAAGAAGAGAATGTCATAGCCTGTTTCAAGGACACTCGTCGGGTGAAAACGCATAAAATCTTCCGTCTTGTCCGGCCAGCCGAGCGTTGAAAACGTCCAGAGTGCCGATGAAAACCATGTATCCAGCGTGTCGGGATCCCTGATCCACACTCCGTCGGACGGTTCGGTCTCGGCAAACCTCACTTCCTGAATTTTTATGTTCATGGAGCGCAACAGGTAACTTGAAGACTCAGGATGCTTACTCCACCGCTGCCGGTCTTCGGGCGATACTTTAAACCATACGGGTATTTGATGACCCCACCAGATCTGCCGGCTGATGCACCAGTCGCGAAGATTATCGATCCAGTGGAAATAGATCTTATCAAAACGTTTCGGTATGATTTTGATCATTTTGGTCCTGACCACATCCTGCATGACCTCCTTGATGCTCATTTTTTTCCCTTTCCAGTCAATGGCCCGCTTGTTTACGTCAATGAACCACTGTTTCATTATCTGCGGCTCCACGACTCCCTTTCCGCGGTAATTGACGGCAATGTTGTGGGCGTAGTTTTCATCCACCTTCATCAGGAGCCCTTTTTTCTTCATTTTTTCGACAATTTTCGACCGCGCCTCGCTGATATGCATTCCGGAGAACTCGCCCGCGGTTTCCAGAAGATTCCCGTTGAAATCTATTATCTGCGGCCGTTCCAATTGGTGTTTTTCGGCGATTTCAAAATCCACGTGGGAGTGAGCCGGGGTTATTGTCATTGCCCCCGTTCCCATGGCCATGTCGATCGTTTTATCCGTTATCACGCGCGCCCGGATTTTTCCGTTGATCCACTCGACATCGAACTCGCGGTTATGAAGATCTTTATATCTTTTATCGTCCGGATGTACGACGATCACTTTATCGCCGAATTTTGTTTCGGGGCGGGCCGTCCCTATAACGACCGGTCCGTACTGAAAATAATAAAACTTCGTTTTCTCTTCTTTATACTCAAGTTCGTCATCAGCAACAGTGGTCTGCATTTTGGGGTCCCAGTTTACTATTCGATCGCCGTGGTAAATAAGACCGTCGGCATACATTCGCCCGAAGAACGTGTTCACGGCATGATTAAGATCGCCATCAAGTGTGTATTTTTCGCGGGTCCAGTCGCAGCTTGCCCCCATTTTTCTTATCTGGTTGCGGATGGTGTCCTTGGATTTTTCAACGAAAATCCGGATCTCTTCCAGCAGTTTTTCTCTCCCCAGATCTGTTCGCGGGTGTTGTATCCCCTCATCCATTAACTTTTTTTCAACGACGCTCTGGGTTGCGATGGCGGCATGATCGGTCCCGGGAATCCACAGCGCCGGATGCCCCTGCATCCGTTTCTGGCGTATCATAATGTCCTCCAGCGCCAGCATTGTTGCGTGACCAAGATGAAGGGTACCGGTTGCGTTGGGTGGAGGCATGGCGATTACGAACGGCTCTCTATCGGCTGTTCCGGACGGAGAGAACAGTCCTGACTCTTCCCACTTTTTATAGATGGCGGGTTCGTAATTTTTGGCTTCATACGCCTTCTCTATTTCTTGCATTTTTTCCTGTTTACGCTGATGCTTAGATAGAATTGTAGCTCAAACTTCTAAAGTTTACTATGAGCAGAGTTTGCCCCTCAGGATTGACAAAACACGCGTTTTTGGCTAAATTAAGCAGAAGTGCATAATTCATTGCCATGGCGGATTTTCCATCGAACAGCCAGGAGAAGAGTGACAAAAGATCCCCCGAGGTTCCGGTTTCGGAGAAAACTGGGGGTGAGGCTGCGCGGGAGTCGAAGGAGATCCGGGAAAAATCCGCTGAATTTATTGAAGGAGTCAGTGAGGTTGTAGAGAGCGTTGAGTCTGCGGAGGGGGCTGAAGGCGAAATTTCGGAGACCGCGGGAGAAGACAAAAAAAAGGGTCCGGCGGGGAGACTCCAGGGTACAGCGACGGGCGGTGCCGCGACACAGGCGGATGTAATGGAAATGCCGAGGATTGATGTCATGCGCGTGCAGATTGCCACCCGCATTAAGAGTGAGATTGTTTCGCTCGAAAAGCAGGCAAAAAAAATGATGAACAATCCAAGAAAGTTTTCGCCTTTTCATCTGGCGCAAGTGGTTTCAAAGATTCGCATGCTCAGGGAGATTCTCGCAGGACTCGCACATGCGACGGCCGAGGCGCTGAAAAGCTGGTGGCTGCAATTTGTAAAAAATATAAGGTCCTAGGGCGCTTGCCTTTTTACCGTCACGGGTAGTAGTGTTTTTTCGTTATGGATAAGTTTGCAATTGTCAGGAGCAGTCATAGGGCTGCAAACGAGGTCAGTATGAAGACCCCGCGCTACCGTCGGTATTTTTTGAATTGGCTGGATTCACGCCTTCGCGATGACATCGGCAGAGGTGGAGACATCAGCACGGATCTTGTGATTCCCGTTCGTCATGTCTCGAACGCCATTGTGAAGGCAAATTGTGCCGGCACGGCGGCGGGCTTTGAAGAGATGCGATATTTTTTCAAAAGTGGAAGCATATTTTCCAGACAGTTGACTGCCTCGGGGTTTTTTACGGATGCCCAACAGTTTCGAAAAGGTGACGTGTTATTGAGATTGAGTGGCAATACGCGCAAAATTTTGCAGCTTGAGCGGTCGTTGCTGAATTTTCTTCAGCGCATGTGCGGAATAGCGACACTCACTGCTCACTACGTCCGGAACGTTCCAAAAACTGTTCTCATTTGTCCGACCAGAAAGGTTCTTCTCGGAGATCTGGATAAAAAGGCATGTCTCGTCGGAGGAGGAGGCACACACCGGTTGAGACTTGATGATGCCGTGTTGCTGAAGGACAATCATCTGAAGGCGACGGGGGGAAATGTATTGGAACTGCTGGCGCGGGTGTCGGAGCAAGGGAAGAAACTGAAGGCAGAGAGTCTGAGATTCATTGAGATCGAAGTGGATTCTGCCGCGGGCATAGTAAAAATTGCTCAAAAACTGGAGGAGCTGAGTGCAGCGAATCTCCGCCTTCCTCCTCTCTTTATTCTGTTCGATAACATGAAGCCGCGTGAAATTTCCCATGCTATCAGACAAATTCGGGATGCCGGGTATGGCAGCAGGCTTTTTTTTGAAGCGTCCGGAGGCGTTACCGCGAAAAATATACGTGAGTATGGCGTAACGGGTGTCGATGTCATTTCCGTTGGCTCACTGACAAATTCCGTTGAGGCGATAGACCTCACGCTCGAACTTGTTTAGAAGGGTTGGTACCCTCATCAAACGGGCGCGCTCATCACATGGAGATGCAGATGAAAAACTTCCTGGCCGGCTTCTTTGCCGACGCTCATCAGCAGCTTGTAGTGTTCCAGTTCGAGTTTTTTTGCCACATCGCGGGCGACCTTCACAAGCCGTCCCATGGCGGGTTCATCCGTATCCTCCATCTCTTTCAGCGTGGGGATATGTTTTTTGGGGATGACGAGAACATGGGTTTTTGCGCGGGGATGAATATCGTGAAAAGCAAGACAGACGTCGTCCTCGTACTCCGATTTGCAGGGAAGTTCGTGTGACGCGATTCGGCAAAAGATGCAGGTATCATTCATGTACCGGCATTCTATTCTTCTTTACTTCGATGAATCAAGTTTGTATACGGCCCGACCGACACGCACAAACTTCGGGTTCTTCTGAAGGTTGAGGGAGATCGTGCCTTTCTTTACCTGGCGCTGTTTGAGAACGCCCTGGATAATTTCCTGTTTTGTCATCGGACTCTTTTTACCGAGAAGATCCTCGATGACGTCCGCGACGGTTCCTTTTTTATACCCCCACTCTTTCAGGGCGTAGAGACCGCGGCCCACGAGTACGAACTGATCGTAACGGATAAGTTCGTTATGAACCGCCTGTGTCGTAACAACTTTTTTGTCGAATCCTGATTCGGCGATCTTATTGGCGATATCAACGAAGTGGAGCGGAGCTGTTGTTTTTTTCAGAACGATGTAGGCCTTATCGCGAATACTTCTTGGATTAATGTGCCTCCAGGACATGAGTCCGAATCCTTCCTTCACGCGCTTGATTCTTTTATCCACTTCGAGTGCGGATGTGATGAGCGATTCCTCAATTTTTTGACCCTTTTCAGAAAGCGCGGAAGATATTTCTGATCCAACAGCCTCGTCGGTGATGACATCATTTCGTTTGTTGAGCAGAGCAATTCCCGCGTCAATGATGGATCTGATCACGTCCAGTCCGATGATCTGAACTCTCCAGAATGGTTTAAAAATGTTCGTCTTTTCCATTTTTATCAGATCGGGATTGATGTTCAGCGCCAGCTTGATGATATTGGCGTCGACCCGCTGGCTGCTCAGAATTCGGTTCAAAATTTCCGCGACAAGTTTTTCTTCCAGCAGAACACCGCCGGACTTGTCCAGAATCTCTCTTGCAAATTTATTGATCTGACTCAGACGCGTGTTGTCCACCGTCCGGCGAAGTTTTCCGAGAGCAATTTTTTCGATCTGCCGGATGCGTTCCCGGGTTACGGAAAATGCCTGGCCGATTTTTTCCAGTGTCTGCTTCGGTTTGTTATCAAGGCTGAATCTCTTAATGATGACCTCTTTTTCTTTCGGGGTCAGCACCATGAACATATCCTCAATAATCTCCGTAAGGTTGATTTTTCCTGCGGCTGCTGAGCCTCCTGTGCCTGAAGATTGAGCGAATTGTTGCGTGTCCATACCCAGCCGTTAATGAATGTAATTTTTTGGAAATTTCGGATTAGAGATTATTTCCAATCAACAGTCGTGTCAAGCAAGAAAGTTGATTTTAAAGCAAGCTTATTTCTTGCTTTGTTTAGGTTAAGGTTTGGTATAGTACTCCTAAAAATCCTGTTTTGTCAATCATTTCTTTCCGGTCGCGCGAGGACCCTTTTCGGGCCTTTTTCCTTTTAAATTTGCGCTTTAATCTTTGGCCACATTTGATACTATAGCCGAGCGTGCCGGGGTGGTGAAATGGCAGACACGCTAGCCTTAGGAGCTAGTGCCCACAAGGCGTGGAGGTTCAAGTCCTCTCCCCGGCACCACTGAAACGATCTTCAATACCCGGGAAACCAAGTTCCAATCCAACGTAATGTCATTCGTCCACCTCCACGTCCATTCCCACTACAGCCTGCTTGATGGTTTTGGGACCCCAAAGGATATCGTCAGGGCGGCGAAGGAACAGGGATCCCCGGCAGTTGCGATTACGGACCATGGAGTTATGTATGGTGCCGTCGAGTTCTATAAGGCTGCAAAGGAGGCGGGGATAAAGCCGATAATCGGCTGTGAGGTCTATGTTGCCCCTCAGTCGAGGTTTGAGAAAACTCCCGGCGCCGACAGCAAGCCGTTCCATATGACACTTCTGGCGATAAGCAACGCGGGATATAAAAATCTTATGCTGCTGGTTACGAAGGGCCACCTGGAAGGTTTTTACTATAAGCCCCGCATAGATCACGGCCTTTTAAAGGCACATAGTGAAGGGCTTGTCGGTTTGAGCGGGTGCCTTGCGGGCGAGCTGGCACGGTCGGTTTTTGAGAGCGGCGAGAAGCGCCAGATAGAGATCATACGGCTGTATCAGGATATTTTAGGCGAGGAGAACTATTTCCTTGAGCTGCAGGATCATCCACTGATTGATGAACAGAAAATTTTGAATGAGAGACTCATTGAACTTTCCCGACAAACCGGGGCACCCCTCGTTGCCACGCAGGATTCGCACTATGTGCGACGCGAGGATGAAAAGGCGCAAGATATTCTCCTGTGCATTCAAACTCAGGCGTCCGTTCATGATGAGGATCGCATGAAATTTGAGGGCGATTTTTCTCTGCGCAGTCCGGAGGAGATGAAGGAGCTTTTTAAGCACGTGCCTGAGGCGATTGAAAATACGGTAAAAATCGCGGACCGTGCAAACATTGAACTGGAGTTCGGACAAAACCTGATCCCGATGTTCAGGACTCCGAATGGTGAACCTTCCAGGGAGTATCTGAAGGCTCTTTGTGAGGAGGGGCTTATGAGACGATACGGGAATGTGCCCTCTGATGATGCAAAAAAACAGCTTGAGTTTGAGCTTGGAATCGTCAATACAATGGGCTTTAACGACTATTTTCTGATCGTGTGGGATTTCGTTAAGTTCGCGAAGGACAAGGGTATCACCGTTGGGCCCGGCCGCGGCTCGGCCGCCGGTTCGCTTATTACCTACTGTCTTGATATTACGGAGCTGGATCCTCTCAAATACGGTTTAATCTTTGAACGCTTCCTGAATCCTGAGCGTATCAGTATGCCGGATATTGATATCGATTTTGCCGATACCCGCCGTGACGAGGTGCTGGAGTATGTACGGGAAAAATATGGCAGAGACAAGGTGGCCCAGGTTATTACTTTTGGAACGATGGCTGCGCGAGCGGCTGTCCGGGATGTGGGGCGCGCTCTGGGTTATCCCTATGCGGAGGTTGATCGTATCGCTAAGCTTGTTCCTCCTCCTGTGCAGGGTCGCCATATTTCATTGGGGGTGTCCGTAGAAAAGGATCCTGAACTGCGCCATCTCTACCAGACGGAACCGCGCGCCAGGGAGTTGCTCGATAACGCCATGAAACTTGAAGGCACGGTGCGGCATGCGGGCACTCATGCTTCAGCGGTTGTCATGTCGGAGAAACCTCTCGTGCTCTATACACCTCTTCAAAAAACAACCGGCGAACGGGATGAGATTATCACGCAGTATTCAATGAAAATAACGGATGAAATCGGCCTTCTGAAGATGGATTTTCTGGGATTGAAGAACCTTACCATCATTCAAAAAACTCTCCTGATTCTCAAACATGCGGGTCATGATCTGAACCTGGGGACAATCCCAATGGATGATCCAAAAACTTTTGAGCTGCTCCAGCGGGGCGATACGACCGGCGTTTTTCAGTTAGAGTCTGCGGGAATGAGAAGATACATCCGCGAGCTCAGACCGACGCGATTTGAGGACATCATTGCCATGATCTCCCTCTATCGCCCCGGTCCGATGGAATGGATTCCGGGCTATATCAAGGCGAAGCACAATCCGGAGAGCATCCGCTATCTGCACGCATCTTTTGAGACCATCCTGAAAGAGACGAACGGTGTTGCAATTTATCAGGAGCAGATCCTTCAGATTGCGCGCGATTTTGCCGGTTTCAGTCTTGGAGAGGCGGATATATTGCGTAAGGCCGTGGGAAAAAAAATCCCAACGCTCCTGAACGAGCAGAAAGAAAAATTTGTCAGCGGGGCGCTTAAGAACGGCCATCAAAAAAAATTCGCGGATGAGGTTTTTGAGAAGGTGATCGAGCCTTTTGCGGGGTATGGTTTTAATAAGGCTCATGCTGCCTGTTACGCGATGATTTCGTACCGGACCGCGTATCTTAAGGCGCACTATCCGAGCGAATTTATGGCTGCGCTTTTATCTTCGGATCACGGTAATACAGATCGGGTCGTTCTGGAAATTATGGAATGTGAGGAGATGGGAATCTCGGTTCTGCCTCCTTCCATGAATGAATCTTTTTCCAATTTCACGGTGGTGGATCCAAAGACCATTCGCTTCGGCCTCAGTGCCATTAAAGGTCTGGGTGTCGGGACGATTGAGGAGATTCTCAAGGTCAGGAGCAGCGGGCGTTTTGCAACGCTCGAGGATTTGCTGCAGCGCGCTCCGGCGAAACTTCTCAATAAAAAAACGATTGAGGCGCTTGCATATTCGGGAGCCCTGGATGAGTTTGGCGAAAGGAAGTCGCTTGCAGCCAGTTATGATGAGATGTCGTCCTTTGCCAAATCGAGCCAGGAAATAAATGCGCAGGGACAGGAAAGCCTTTTTGGCGGTATGGACGCATCGGAGAGGCAAACTCACTTCAATCTGAAAAAAACTGAGGCAGCAGGTTCCATGGATAAATTGAAATGGGAAAAGGCTTATCTGGGACTTTACGTGTCCGGGCATCCATTACGGGGACTCCGCAAATATCTTTCGAAGAAAGTGAACCTCATTGATTCTCTCGGCAAAAAGGATATTGGCAAACGTGTCACCCTCGGGGGACTCCTCACCAGGATGAAGAAAGTTTTCACGAAAGGGGGCAGTTATATGCTCTATGGAGAGTTGGAGGATCCAACCGGTCGCATCGAAATCGTCGTTTTTCCAAAAACATACAGCCAGTATCAGCAGTACTTTCAGGAGGATGTGATTCTTATCATGGAGGGCAGACTTGATTTAAGGAGCGGTTCCCT
>DATDOI010000189.1:0-3603 GCA_035293325.1 Candidatus Altimarinota bacterium | reverse complement strand
ATCGAGAGACGCTGCAAGCAGAACGCCCTCAGGCAAATCAACCTGCCCGCGGCTCAAAACCACATTCAGTCTTCCTTTCAGCGGCCGGTGTTTTTCCGGCAGAGAGTCCCAGGTTTTTCTACCCATGATCACGGCATTGATTTTTCCTTCCGGCGCAGTCGTCGTAACATCCTGAAAATATTTCAGGTCACCCTTCAACCGCCAGGGCATATGCCCGCCGATGCCAATGCCCAAATGTTTGTCCGCTGCCACGACGAGGGAGAATTTCATACGGCGACCGCAAATTTGATAAAAGGGTGGTGTTCATAATTTTGCAGCTCAAAATCTTCATACTTCAGATCCTGGAAAGGTTTCTGCGCGATTTTTAAGGCCGGCAGATGGTACGTTTCACGTTTCAGCTGCTCTTTTAGTCCGTCCACGTGGTTTAGATAAATATGAGTGTCTCCCGTGGTGTGTGTAAATATTCCGGGTGTCAGTCCGCATTCCTGAGCCACCATCATCAAAAGCGTCGCGTAGCTGGCAATATTGAATGGCACGCCGAGAGCAACATCCGCGCTCCTTTGATACAGTTGAAGATCAAGCCTCCCACCCGCAACGTAAAACTGAAAGAACGCATGGCACGGCGGCAATTTCATCTCCTCAATGTCTGCAACATTCCAGGCGCTCACAATAATCCGACGTGAGTCAGGATTTTTTTTGATCGCATCAATGGCACCCTGAATCTGGTCAATATGCGTCATCTCATACTGGCCCTGATCATTTTTTCGGAACCTCTCCCACTTCCTCCACTGGTATCCGTAAACCGGCCCAAGGTCACCCTTTTCATCGGCCCACGCGTTCCAGATGGGAGTGTACTGCGAAAGCTCATCATGGATGTTCGTTGATCCGCGCAGGAACCAGAGCAGTTCCCTTAAGATACCGTCAAAGCGAACTTTTTTTGTTGTAAGAAGGGGAAATCCTTCCCGCAGATCATACTTTCTCTGTGCGCCAAAAATGGAAATAGTGCCCACTCCGGTACGATCTTTTTTCTCGACGCCGTTTTGTAAAACCTCTTCAACGAGGCTCAAATATTGCTTCATCCGGGCAAGGTCTATATGCTGTGCGAGCAGAGTATAGACGATTCTTTTCACGATGGACAACAGGTTCCGACGATCATTTTTCATCACGGTTTCGCTGGGTTTATCCCTCGGCCTGATTGTACTTGCGCCGGTCATTCCGTTCATTCACGAAAACATGATGGCGTGGCTGACAGGAACAGCCGCCTTCATTGCCGTTTTGAGTTTTATAAAGCCGAACCATTTTGATACGATTTTTGCCGCGCTGCTGGCGGCAACGTTCGGAGTCGTATGGCAGCTTTTTCCGGATATGGATCAGCGGCTGCTTGCCATTCGCACCTGCTCAGGGACAGCATTTGTCCTGCTCAATTGTGTGCTTCTCATCGGTCCGTGGGCCAGATTTACGAAAATCATAGAAAAACTGTATCGCCATCGCCGTCACATGGGGGTCGTGACGTTTCTGCTGGGGCTCGCCCATTTTTCGCTGCTTTTCGGTCCCTATTTCGACTACAGTTTTGAAAACGCTTTCATGGCGCTCTTCACGTTCTTTGGATTTACGGCGCTCCTCGTCATGTTTTTTCTCGCGCTCACTTCGTGGGACTGGTGTCAGAAACACATAGGATCGAAACAATGGAAAATCATCCATGCGGTAAGTCTTCTTATCTATGTGGCATCTGCGGGGTATGCCGTCTGGGTGAACACATCGAAAGGTCTGCCGATTGATACCTATTTCTACATTGCCGTTCCAGCATTCATTATTTTCTGGATTCTGGTAGCTCCATGGGGGTTGGCACCAAAATTCATCCGGTACGTGATGGGTTGGAAACAGTTCCACGTCCTCATCTACATCGCGTACGTATCGGTTATCATTCATGGCTGGGAGGCCGCTTCCATGATCATGCCCGAGTGGATGAAGGTGGTTTTCTGGGGGCTTCCTGCTTTTGTCGCCGCTTCTCACAGCGTGGGTTTACTCAGGAAATGGGGCCAGGAAAATGCTTTGAAGGAGGTCGAGAAAAATGCGGAAACTCTGCATGAAGGAGGATTCGATTTTATTTGTGCCGGTGGCACGGACGACTTTAAAGAAAATCTCGGGAGGAAAATCCTGGTAAACGGCCAACCGGTAACAGTTTTTAAGCTGAAGGATTCGTTCTATGCCTGGTATGCGGTGTGCCCGCACCAGAAAGGACCTCTTGAGAGGGGTAAAATTGTGAAAGGGTATCTGACCTGCCCGTGGCACCAGTGGCAGTTTTCGGTGAAAGACGGGATGGCGCCGCCCGGTTACAAAGACTGTGTACCGTACTATCCGACCCTTGTAAAAAACAGTAAGGTCTATGTAAGAAAAACACCGAAATCTGGCCAATAAATCACATCATGGATACGAACAAAAAAATTATACAACTGGTAAAGGATAAGATTCCGGATGCCGTAGTAGACACGAGCGACTACAAACATGACGGCGTACACTTTGTTCTGACCGTCACCTCTGCGCAGTTCCACGGAATGTCGCTTGTGGAGCAGCATCGTCTGGTTTATAGTGCCCTCCAGCCCTTGCTGAAAAGCGGCGAAGTACACGCGCTCAAAATAAAGACGCGACTACCCGAAAGCTGATTCTTCTCAATCAATCCATGGATACGAACAAAAAAATTGAACAACTCATAAACGGCAGCCGCATCTTCATTTTTATGAAGGGAGAGCCGGATCAGCCGATGTGCGGGTTTTCCGCCCTCGCGATAGCGGTACTGAAAAGGCTCAAAGTTGAGTTTGATTCCTGTAATGTTCTCACCGATCCACAGATGCGGCAGGGTATAAAGGAGTACTCCAACTGGCCGACAATTCCGCAGGTATATGTAGACGGCAAATTTATCGGCGGATCAGACATTTTGCAGGAGTTGTATCAAAGCGGGGAACTTCAAAAAATGGTCGCACAAAAATAAATTCATACATTATGTCTCTTTTCCTTATTGGAGTACTGACACTCATCTCCTCGATCATCGGGACGGTGACAGGTTTTGGAACCTCTACGATTATGGTTCCAGTTCTGCTGAATTTTATGCCTCTGCCGCAGACGCTCCTGCTCGTAGGCATCATTCACTGGTTCGGTAATGTCTGGAAGATGCTTTTTTTCAAAAGTGGAATTGATTGGAAGCTTATTCTTGGTTTTGGCGTGCCGGGAATTTTCGCAGGGGTTTTGGGGGGATGGCTCTCGCAAATGGTAGATACCGTGATTCTTATCAGGTTCATCGGTTTTTTTCTGCTCGCGTATGTTGCGTTTCTTATGTTTGAGCCATCGTTCAAGCTTCCCAAAAAAATGGGCACGAGCATTGCAGGAGGCCTCTCATCGGGTTTTCTGGCTGGTCTTACGGGTGTAGGCGGGGCGATCAGGAGCAGTTTTTTGAGCGCATTCGATCTGCCCAAAGCAAAATTTATTTTTACTGCGGGCGCAATCGGTTTCTTTATAGATTCATCGAGGGTTGCAGGTTATATCATCGGAGGTGCCACCATCGAATTCTGGCTGTGGCAGGGGCTTTTGATTTTTTTGCCGGTCAGT
>DATDOI010000188.1:0-3235 GCA_035293325.1 Candidatus Altimarinota bacterium | reverse complement strand
ATGCGTAAAATTTTCGACGTAAAGGGGGACAGGATTGAGCAGGTTGTAAAAATGACAGACATCGAAAACCCGGAAGGGCTGGAACGAATACACCATTTTCTCAATAAAATGGGGATCAAATCAGAGCTCCATCGCCAGGGTGCGAGGGCCGGTGATAGAATACGCATTGCAGGCAAAACCATAACCATGAGGTCATGAAGCTGATTGTAGGACTGGGGAATCCCGGGAAAGAGTATAAAACGACCCGCCACAACGTGGGATGGATGGTTGTGGACGCGCTTGTGCATGACCTGCAATTTGAAGACTTGAAGAAAGAGGAAAAATTCAGTGCAAAACTGAGTGCTGGTGAGATTGGCGGCGAGAAGATTATTCTCGCAAAACCGACCACCTTCATGAACCTTTCCGGCGAAGCGGTCTCAGCTCTGAAAAATTTTTATAAAATCGAGCCGGAAGATATCTGGGTCATTTATGATGATCTGGATCTGCCTCTTGGGCAGTTGCGCATTCGGAAAGACGGCGGGCCGGGAACTCACAATGGAATGAAATCTGTCATCGAATCCGTCGGGTCAAAAGATTTCCCGAGGTTTCGCATCGGAATCGAGAGCAGGGGAGGAGCCCTCAGCCTAAAAGGAGAGCCTTCACCCAAACAGCAGGACACGACTTCGTTTGTGTTATCGAAATTCAGCGAAGAGGAAACCCCTCTCGCCCTGGAGGGCATGCGCAAGGCCATCAACGCCGTAAAGTGCGCGCTCGAAGAAGGGGTAGAGGTGGCCATGAACAAATTCAACGCCTAGAGGCAGTTGACAATTACATATTCTGTCATAGAATGCTCGCCTTAAACCCTCACAACTCTTATTATGTTTCGATTTTTTAGCGCCGTCGATCGGGATCTTGATGGGGAAGACGACGACAATAATATTGAAAAAAACTCCGGATCGCATCCGGCCAATGAGTGCGAGCCTATCCCCGAGGAGCATCTTCCGGGTTTAGCGCTCCAGAACCTTATGTTACAGGTAAACGCTCTATCCGATGATGAGCGCAGAAGGCTGAATCTTAAAGATACCTCAAAAGAGTGACTTGATTTTTAGTGAGCAAACCAATAGATTACTGTAGCAAATTTATTTAGAGCAGATATATGTTCGCAATTGTTGAAATCGGGGGAAGCCAGTTCCGCGTCGAAGAAAAAGAGACCATTGAAGTGGACAAAATGGACGCCGAACCTGGAGCAAAAGTAACGCTCGACCGCGTGGTACTTCTGGCAAATTCAGAGAAAGACGCGAAAATCGGCCAGCCATATGTGGAAGGCGCATCAGTCGAGGCAAAAGTTGTCGAACACACTCTGGGCGAAAAAATCCGGGTGTACAAATTCACAGCCAAGAAAAGATACCGCAAGACACAGGGGCACAGGCAGCAGCACACACAACTGGAAATTGTCGGTATTAAAGGCTAAGCGAATCCAGGACAGACTGAAGATCAAAAGGTAGAGAACTTTCGAACTCTACTTTTTTTGTATCTGTCGGACTCAAAAAGGAGAGTTGCGTCGCGTGAAGAAACTGCCTCTTCAAACCAAAATCCTGATCAAATTTTTTATTCACATCATGTTTTCCATAGGCATCGTCACCAACTATGGGATAGCCGATGGAAGCAAAATGGACTCTTATCTGATGCGTTCTTCCCGTAAGGAGAAACACCCTGACGAGGGTGAACTCCCCATAGTAATGAATAACCTCATATTTTGTCACCGCTGCCTTACCAAGACGCTCACCGACAACAGCCATCCTCTTACGATCACGTGTATCACGGCCAAGCGGAGCATCAATGGTGCCTCTTAAAGGGTGAAGCTTTCCGTACAGCAGTGCGGTATAGACTTTATCCACATTTCTGGACTTAAATTCGTCCGAAAGCCACCTGTGGGCCTTGTCGTTCTTTGCAACGACAAGAAGTCCTGATGTGTCTTTATCTAGGCGGTGGATAATCCCCGGACGCATGACCCCGTTAATTCCACTCAATTCACCTTTACAGTGGTGGATGAGCGCGTTCACAAGGCTGTCTTCGGCATGGGACCCATGCGTACCCGGATGAACGACCATTCCTGCCGGCTTATCCAGGACCAGAAAATCCTTATTCTCGTAAATAATATTAAGGGGGAGATCCATGGGTTTCAGTTCCAGATGAGCCAAAGCCGGAAAACGTACCTCTACTTTTTCTCCCTCTATCAGCTTTTTGTTGCTTTTAACCTGCATCGAGTTCACCAGAACATGCCCCTCATCAATCAGCTTCTGGACGTAGGAACGGCTCCTGCCGGACAGCTGAACTGTCAGGTAGCGATCCACGCGCTGACCCGCATCCTGTTCTTCAACAACAAATTTTTCGGCTGCCGCTTCCTGCATAAAAATGGGTGAGAGCGATGGCATTGTAGCGGATAGCTCCTTGAATTGCGACGACCTCTTTGATAATCTTCCATGGCTATGAAAAAAAGCTCAAAAAAACAGACTCGTCCGGAGACCCCTAAGAGCAGGGCCGGGATCCGCAAGGATACACTCGATATCAACAAAAACCTGGCCCAGATGCTGAAAGGCGGGGTCATTATGGATGTCACGAACGCGGAACAGGCCAAAATCGCGGAAGATGCGGGAGCGGTTGCAGTTATGGCTCTGGAAAGGGTACCGGCGGATATACGGGCACAGGGTGGAGTCGCACGAATGAGCGACCCGAAACTGATACGCGAAATACAGAAGGCGGTCTCCATACCCGTCATGGCGAAAGTGCGTATCGGCCATTTTGTTGAAGCGCAGATCCTTGAGGCGCTCAAAATAGATTTTATTGACGAGAGCGAAGTGCTGACCCCCGCGGATGAACGACATATTGATAAATCAAAATTCCGATCGCCCTTTGTATGCGGGGCAACCTGTCTTGGCGAGGCGCTGCGACGCATTCAGGAAGGAGCCGCGATGATCCGCACCAAAGGAGAGGCCGGAACAGGAGACGTGATTGAAGCGGTGAGACACATACGGCGCATTCTGGGAGAAATCAAAGCCCTCTCATCAATGAGTCCTGCTCAACGTAAAAAATACGCACAAGAGGAACGAGTGGATCTGAAGTTCGTTGAAAAAATAAAGAGGGATCAAAAGCTGCCTGTGGTCAATTTTGCGGCGGGCGGCATTGCCACTCCGGCAGACGCAGCTCTGCTGATGCAACTTGGCGCGGAAGGGGTTTTTGTCGGCTCCGGAATTTT
>DATDOI010000187.1:0-3825 GCA_035293325.1 Candidatus Altimarinota bacterium | reverse complement strand
GCCGCCTCATCGAGTGTCGCGTTGAGGTACGGATGCTTGATGAGTCCGGCGATGATCGCCTTCATGAAGAATGGCATGAAGGTCAGCTTTATGCCGTTCTTTTCTGCTTTCACTTTCTCTTTCTCGCGGATCTTCCAGAGCGCCGTTACGTCGGCCATGTCCGTATGCGTCACGTGCGGAATCGTGAACATGGATTTCACCATGTGGTCACCGACAACTTTTCTGACGCTGTCGTATGGAGCGCGGTCAACATACCCGAACATGTCGTATTTTTTCACGGCTTTGATGCCGGCTTTTACAACGTTCAGGCCGCCGGACGCTGGTGCCGGAATAAAAGTTTTATTTTTGTCCTCTTCTTCCATTTTTTTTGCCAGAGCCTCCATTGTAGGACCTGGAACTATTGTCGGTGGTGGAACAGCCCCTTTGTATTGAGGCTTCTTCATCAAATCCGCTCCAGATCCTCCACCAAACACGGCGCCCGATGAGCTGATACTCGGCGCTTTCATTACTCCGGCTGCCGTTGGTTCAAGACTTCCCACAACGCCCGTGCTTTCTCTTTTTTCTTCGGCAGGGGCGGCTTTTGGCGCCGGCTCCGAAGCTCCGCCGTCATCAATCGTCGCCAGAATTTCTCCAACTTTAATAACGTCGCCCTCCTTGTGAGTGATTTTCAAAATTTTCCCGCTCTTTGGAGAGGGAATCTCAACAACCGCTTTGTCCGTTTCAACCTCCGCAATGCTTTGATCCGCCTTTACCGTGTCACCCTCTTTCACCAGCCAGCGCACGATTTTCCCCTCGTGAATGCCCTCCCCTACGTCCGGAAATTTGAATTCGTATGCCATCGGAAATGCGTTAAAACGGGTTTATTGTAGCATGAATCTCATGCCATCACTTTCTTGATCGCCTCCAGCACGCGGAACTCATCCGGCATATTTTTATCTTCGCTGCGGGCCATGGGCACGACAATATCGAAACCTGTGACGCGCTCCACTGGTTTTTTCAGAACACCAAAAAGATTCTCGTGGAGCGATGCCGATATCTCCGCACCGGCGCCAAAAGTGCGGCAGGCTTCGTGAACCACTATCGCGCGTCCTGTTTTCTGAACCGATGCCGTAATGGTTTCCAGGTCGAGCGGAGAGATGGTCCGCACATCCACGATCTCACAGCTGATGCCAAGTTTTTTTGCTTCAGCCGCGGCTTCCCAGCATTCTCGAACCATTGCTCCCCAGGCGATGAGAGTGATGTCCGATCCTTCCTGAATAATCGAAGCTTTCCCGATCGGAATGAAATAGTCCTCTTCCGGCACCTCCTGCTTGAAGGCACGGTACAGACGTTTTGGCTCCAGAAAAATGACCGGGTCCGGGTCACGTATCGCAGCGATAAGAAGCCCCTTTGCGTCGAATGGCGTGGATGGAATGACAACTTTTATGCCCGGTAGATGAGCCATATAAACCTCCTCCGATTCGGAGTGATGTTCCAAAGCCTTAATGCCTCCGCCAATAGGTGTCCGGATAACCAGAGGGACGGTAAAACGCCCGCGCGAGCGGTTCCGCATGCGCGCCGCATGGCACATGAGCTGGGCGAAACACTCAAAGAAAAATCCTGAAAACTGCATTTCCACCACTGGCTTCATGCCGTTGATTGCCAGTCCGATGGCGGTACCAAGGATACCCGACTCGGACAGCGGAGAATCGAAACACCGTTTCTCGCCGAACTCTTTCTGCAAACCTTCAGTCACACGGAAAACTCCGCCTTCGACACCAACATCTTCGCCGTACACAACAACGCCGGGGTCGCGCGCCATCTCCTGGCGAAGCCCCATATTTACTGCCTGAACAAGTGTGAGAACCTGATTAGCCATTCGTGCCTCCTTCCGTTGCGGTCGCGCGTGCGGCCTCAATACTGTGAACATATTCGAGCTGTTTTTGCTGCTGCGGCGTCATTTGAGCGTAGGTGTATCCGAAGAGCTGTTCAAGTGTCTGATCCGGAGCGCTTTCAATTTTTTCTACAATCGTATCTATCTCTTTTGTAAATTTCTCTTTCAACTCATCTTCGTATTTCTGATTCCAGATTTTTACTTTCGTAAGATATTTCTGAAGACGGGTCATCGGATCACGCGGGACCCAGCTTTCCACTTCCGATTTCTGGCGGTACTTGGTAGAGTCGTCGGAGGTGGTGTGGTCATCCAGGCGGTACGTGTACGCTTCGATCAACGTCGCCCCATCGCCTCTTCTGGCTCTGTCTGCAGCCTCTTTCGTGACCGCGTACATGGCAAAAAGATCGTTCCCGTCCACAAGCACACCGGGCATATTATATGCGATAGCCTTCTGCGCGAGTGTCTTCGAGGCGGTCTGATTTGAGCGTGGGACGGAGATGGCGTACTGGTTATTCTGACAGATAAAAATAGTCGGTGTCTTGAAAACGCCCGCAAAGTTCATGGCTTCGTGAAAGTCTCCTTCGGAGGTGGCACCATCACCGAAATAGGTCACGGCGATCTGTTTTTCGCCCCTCATCTTAGCCGCCCATGAAAGTCCGACGGCATGAAGCATCTGGCTTCCAACAGGGATGGAAGGAGGAAGAACGTTCACTCCATCCGGGATATGGCTGCCTTCTTCATTACCGCGCCAGTAGAGCAGAACTTTATCCATGGGAACGCCGTGCGCCCAGATCGCTCCATGTTCCCGAAATGCCGGAACAATCCAGTCGCTCTTCTCGATAGCATATTCACTGCCGATCTGGCACGCCTCCTGGCCGCGAATAGACGCGAACGTGCCCATGCGCCCCTGACGCTGAAGTTTGAGTACACGCTCATTGGTAAGCCGTACAAAAAGAATTTTTTCGTACAACCCTTTCACCACTTCCGGTGTAAGTTCTTTGGGCAAAAGGTCCTCTTTGTGGTTCCCCTCCTCGTCCAGAATTTGTACCATCTGGCCCTTCAGAGGGTCGAATTTATCGAGAAACATTCCGTGCGTTAAGATTTTTGAGAAACAGTTCGCCCGCTCTGTAGGAAGACCTCACAAAGGGGCCGGATGCACAATAAATGAAGCCGTGAATTTTGGCCAGATTTTCATACTGTTTGAACTTTTCGGGCGTCACATATTCCTGAACGGGAAGATGAAACGGACTCGGCCTCAAATACTGTCCGAAAGTAATAACGTCAACGTCGATTGCCCGTAAATGGCGCATGGTTTGGATGACCTCCTCCTCACGTTCCCCCAATCCAAGCATGAGCGAGGATTTTGTGTAACATTTCGGTTTCAGTTTTTTTGCGTTCTCCAGAATTTTCAGGGATTTTTTGTAGTTTGCGCGCGGATCGCGGACCTCTCCCTGAAGCCGTTCCACAGTTTCAAGATTGTGGGCGATCACTTCCGCGCCGGAATTTGTTACCACTTTCAGCGCCTCCAGGTTGCCGTCCAGATCGGAAATAAGCACCTCCACCATGATCCTTTTGTTGGCTTTTTTCAGGGCCCGGACGCATTTCGCAAAATGCGCGGCGCCACCGTCTTTCAGATCATCGCGCGTTACGCAGGTGAGAACCACGTAATCGAGTCCCATTATTTTTACCGCTTCCACCAGATGTTCCGGCTCATTTTCAGGAAGTTTGCCGTGCGGATTCCCAGATTTCACATAACAAAAGCGGCAGGCTCGCGTGCAGGTGTCCCCCATCAACATGAATGTTGCCGTGCCTCCGTGTTCTCCGTCGCCGCTCCAGCATTCGCTCATATTCGGGCAGTGTGCCTCTTCGCACACCGTCGTCAGTTTTTTACCCCGAAGGAGGCTGCGGATCAGAGCAAAACGGTTCGGGTCCGGCGGACGGATCTTGAGCCA
>DATDOI010000186.1:0-21569 GCA_035293325.1 Candidatus Altimarinota bacterium | reverse complement strand
ACAGGGAGATCGCTGGAGACGAAATGCCCTACGGAACGTATGCGAGCACCTCCTATGATGCAATTTTTATTCTGCAGGAAGCGTTTTCCATCGCCGGTAATGACCCGGTGAAGATCAAAGATTACCTCTATGCCATAGACGGACGTGAAGGTTTGGGAGGATCACTGACAATTGACGAAAATGGTGATCCAAAAGCCGGCCATGCCGTAGAACTGGTGAAGGATGGAAAAGTGGTTGCAGTTGAGTAGATCAAAAAAACTCCCTTTCTGGGGGAGGTAATAAAAAGAGATCCTTCGTCCTATCAACGGACTCGGATCTCTTTTTATTACCTCCGAGCAAACTTTCTTTTTTTTAAGCATTCCCCTAATATAAAGCAAGTTTCCCCCCTTTTTCATGCTGGAAATTCTCCCGCAAATTATCTGGTACTCACTCCTTGCCGGGGCAATTTATGCCCTGATTGCCATAGGGCTGACGCTCATTTTCGGAATCCTGGGTTTCATTAATTTTGCGCACGGAGACATGGCAATGCTCGGAGCCTACCTTTTCTTCGCTCTATCTATCTTCCTTAAAATACCCTACTGGGCAAGTTTTATTATTGTTATTCCAGCAGCAGCATTGATCGGTATCGTCATTGAAAAATTGACCTTCAAGCCGGTTCGAAAAAGTCCGCCTGTGACTCCCCTGGTTATCTCAATCGGTGTCGGCGCCGTTATTCAGGCGATCGTTCTCCTGCTTTTCGGAGCTGAAGTGAGGTCTTACCGCCAGGAGGGTGATCTCATGACCCAAACCTACAGTTTTTTTGACAACAGTCTGGTCATTACCCAGAGCCAGATTTTCCTCATGGTCGTCACAGCATTGCTCCTGGGGGGATTGCATCTGTTTCTGAAATACTCAAAACAGGGAAAGGCCATTCGCGCCGTTGCGGATAATCAGGACGTTGCGTCAATTCTGGGCATTAACATCGATACAACCGTATCACTGATTTTTGCGTTGGGAACGGTGCTGGCCGCCATTGGAGGGCTGCTCATCGCGAACGAACAAAACCTCAACGTAACGATGGGTATTTCTCTCGGGGTGAAAGCTTTTGCGGCGATTGTGCTGGGAGGAGTCGGAAATCTTCTTGGAGCGGTGGTCGGCGCAATGGTCATCGGTTTCAGTGAAAATTTTATCGTCGGTTTTACGCCGGTTCCCGCAAACTTCAAAGACGGCATTGTGTTCTTTCTTCTCATTATTGTGCTCTTTGTAAAGCCCGGCGGAATCCTCGGAGCGAAACGAGAGGAAGATGTTCGGGGAAAATAAAGCAAAAACATGACAGATGTGCTCTTCAATCCCGACTACCTGATCTTCGTTCTTACGAGCGCCACCATATTCGTCATTCTCACCATGGCTCTCAACATGATCGTTGGATTCATCGGTTACCTGAATCTGGGACATGTGGGGTTCTGGTCAATCGGCGCGTACTGCTACAGCGTGCTCTTAATGAATGGGACGCCATTCTGGCTGGCGCTGATTGCAGGAGGATTACTGGCGGGGTTTTCCGGCTTCCTGCTGGGCCTGCCGACACTCCGTTTAAAAAGTCACTATATTGCAATCGCCTCACTCGGGTTCACGTATATTGTATACTCCCTTGCCATCAACCTGACCGGTATAACACGCGGCCCCCTGGGGATCCCGGGAATACCGCGTCCGTCATTCTGGGGTATAGATTTCGAGGACAAATATCTTTTTTTCCTCCTGTGCGCCGCCATAGCGGTAGTAAGTGGATTCATTATGAAACGTGTTCTCGCCTCCCCTTTCGGCAAAATACTGGAAACAATCCGGGAGGATGAAATAGCCTCACAATCGATCGGGAAAAACACTTTCTCCTTCAAGTTGAAAGCATTTACGGTAAGCGCATTTTTTGCAGGCATTGCCGGAGGTTTGTGGGCAAGTCTGTATCAGTTCATCAGTCCGTATTCGTTCTTTATACCGGAGCTTGTTTTCCTGCTGGCCGCACTGATGATCGGTGGAGCGGGTTCATTCTGGGGCGGCGTCGTTGGCACATACGTTCTGTACATTATTTATGAATCGGTTCGCTTCATGCCGGTACCGCCGACATCCGTAGGGGCTCTTCAGCAAATGGCATTTGCGCTTCTTCTTATCATCATAATGATTTTCAGACCGCGCGGAATAATGGGGAAAAAAGCTGCAACGTTTCACCGATCATGAATATCCTTTCGGTTCAAAATCTGCACAAATCTTTCGGTGGAATTAAAGCCGTGAATCACTGCAGTTTTTCAGTTGAAAAAGGTACCATAACGGGACTCATCGGTCCGAACGGGGCCGGAAAAACCACCATGTTCGACCTCATCACCGGACTTATGACTCCCGATGAAGGCCACATAATCCTGGGAGATACCAACATCACATCGTTCCCGGCGTACAAACGCGCGCGCCTGGGAATGGCGCGTACGTTCCAGTCCATCCGCATCTTTCCAGAGCTGAAAGTGATTGATAACATTGTCGTCGCGATGAAAAACCATCCCGAAAAAATGTACCAGTCCTTCATCCCCCTCCGGAAAAAAAGAAAGGAACTGAAAGATAAAGCCATGAAACTTCTGCACCAGATGGGCATTGCTGGAAAAGCGCACTTAAGAGCCGGAGATCTCTCCTACGGCCAGCAGAAACTACTGGAGATTGCGCGGGCCGCCGCGACGGATGCGGATTTCTTCCTCCTCGATGAGCCCGCTGCGGGGATCAACCCCACGCTTCTGAAGGAAATAAAAGAGTACATACTGAAACTCAACAGCGAGGGAAAAACATTTCTCATCGTGGAGCACAACATGCCGTTTATGATGGAAATATCGCAAAAAATCATCGTGCTGGATTACGGAAAAGAAATAGCCGTTGGAACGCCGGAAGAGATTCAGAACAGTCCGCATGTCATTGAGGCCTACCTCGGAAAGAAAAAAGAATAAACGAACCTTATGCTCTATATAAAAAATCTGACGGCAGGCTACGGAGGTCCCGACATCCTGAAAGACGTGAATATTGAAATTCACGAAGGCGAAATCGTCAGCATCATCGGTCCGAACGGTGCCGGCAAATCAACGGTCCTGAAAAGCATTTTTGGATTCACAAAAATTTCAGACGGTTCAATCCGGTATTTTGACGAGGAACTGGTAGGGGTACCGACGACGGAAGTTATCAAGAGGGGCATTTGCTACGTGCCGCAGGGAAGGAGCGTTTTCCCGAGCATGACGGTGGAGGAAAATCTGGAGATGGGTGCATTCATTCGCACGGATAGAAAGGAGGTACAACGCGAACTTCACTATGTGTACGAAAAATTCCCCCGGCTCTATGAACGACGCCGCCAGAAAACGAAAACTCTTTCCGGCGGAGAGCAGCAAATGGTGGCGATCGGTCGGGCTCTCATGCTGCAGCCAAAACTGCTCCTTCTGGACGAACCGTCCATCGGCCTGGCACCAAAAATCGTGATGGAGGTTTTTGAAAAATGCGAAGAGATTAAAAAAACAGGGACGGCCATATTGATGGTCGAGCAGAACGCCAACATAGCTCTGGAATATTCTGATCGCGGCTATGTGCTTGAGCTGGGACAGAACCGGATTGAGGGAACGGGCAAACAACTTTTAGAAAACAATCAGGTGGGAGAACTTTACCTCGGCAAATAATGTTCAATTTCAAAATCCTGAAAGAGGATAAAAAAACTTACGCACGGATTGGCCGGTTCACGACGCCGCATGGAACCATTGAAACGCCGGTTTTCATGCCCGTGGGAACAAAAGCAACGGTAAAAAGCATGACGCCGGAAGATCTGAAAAACGCGGGATCGCAGATAATTTTGGGGAACACCTACCATCTTTATTTACGACCCGGCCACAAGCTCATTGAAAAAATGGGAGGTTTGCACAAATTCATGAACTGGGACCGTCCGATTCTGACAGATTCGGGAGGGTTTCAGGTTTTTTCTCTCGCACGCGCGGAGCGAAGCGGAGTGCGCCAAAAGAATAAGTCCCCCCAAAGCGGGACCCCGCTCAAAAGTCTCGTAAAAATTCATGGAGACCACGTCGAATTCCGCTCCATCCTGGACGGCAGCAAACACACGTTCTCGCCAAAAAAAGTAATGGAGATAGAACACGCATTGGGCGCCGATATCATCATGGCGTTCGACGAATGCCCTCCCCCCGGCGCAACAAAAAAATACGCACAAGAGTCAATGGAGCGTACGCACCGCTGGGTGATGGAGTGCAAAAAAGAGCACGAAAAACTCTCAAAAAAACAGCCCCACAAACAGGCTCTCTTCCCGATTATTCAGGGAGGCATGTATAAGGATCTCCGGATCGAATCTGCAAAATTCATGGCGTCGCTGGATCTGCCCGGGATTGCCATAGGCGGCCTCGCGGTGGGTGAACCGCGCGACGTCACGTGGAAAATGGTGGACGCCATACTCCCCTACCTTCCAAAAAATAAACCGCGCTATATGATGGGCATCGGAACTCCGGAAGATATTACGGAAGCGGTAAAAAGGGGCATCGACATGTTCGACTGCGTCCTTCCCACGCGGCTCGGTCGCCACGGTTCGGCGTTCACGGGCAAAGGGACCATCCACGTCCGCAACGAGGAAAATAAATTCAGCAAAAAACCGCTCGATTCAAAATGTAACTGCCATGTCTGCAAAAATTACACCCGAGCCTACCTGCGCCACCTGATCATGGAAAATGAACTGCTGGGGCTCCACCTGCTTTCGTACCACAATATCGCGTACCTGACGCAACTGGTGGAAAAATTGAAAGGGCGCATCAAAAAATAAGTGCTATAATCGGCCCATGAGCAAGCAAATCTGCAACTACATCTTTGAGCTTGGAAATCTTAAAAAATTCCGCCACAGCGGCACCATGTTTGCCGGTGTCCAGACGCCTGATTCGATTGCCGAACACGCCTATAGGGCAGCCATGATCGGCTATCTTCTGGCAGAAATGGAAGGAAACAAAAATCCTGAAAAAGTGGCCTTTATATGCCTGCTGCACGACAACGCCGAGGCGCGCATAACGGATCTTCACAAAGTTGCGCGCCGCTATATTGAGACAAAGAAAGGCGAAAGCCAGGCGCATAAGGAACAGCTTCAGAATCTGCCCCCAAAGCTGCAAAAGTATTTTCAGGAACTCTACCTGGAGTACGATGATCTCAGTACAAAAGAAGGTGTGATTGCAAAAGATGCGGACATGATTGAAACGGCTTTCCAGGCCAAAGAGTATGTTGATCTGGGGTATAAAGCGTGCCAGGATTGGATCGACAACGTTGCGAAATGCATAAAAACAAAAAGTGCAAAAAAACTGCTGAAGGAAATGGCAAAAGTGCAATTTACGGACTGGTGGAGGGGCTTAAAAAAAATTGAAGGCTACTAAACATGATCGCCTATCTTCAGGGAACAATCAGAAAGAAGTTCGACCGCTCATTGATTCTTGATACGGGAAACGTGGGCTATCTTGTGCATATTCCGACCCGACTCGCCGAAAAAATGGAGGAAAACAGCTCGTCCGAACTTTTCATTTTTACCAAAGTGCGCGAAGACGACATCAGTCTGTATGGGTTTGAAACGATCGGTGAACTGGACTTTTTTAAGACGCTTCTGGGGATCAACGGCATCGGCCCAAAACTGGGACTGGAGATCATGTCTCAAAATATTGAGAAGGTGAAAAACGCGATCATTGGTAAAGATATAGCCTTCCTGAGCAAAATTCCGGGCATAGGCAAAAAAACCGCGGAAAGGATCGTCGTGGAGCTGAAGAATAAGCTCGATTGGGATCTCACATCTCCCGTCCATGCGGGACTCGAAGAAAAAACTGACAACGATACGGTCAATGCGCTTATGGGACTCGGGTATCAGAAGTTTGAGATCAACCGTGTGTTGAAAGAGATGCCGGACAATATTACGGAGGTCGAAGAGGTGGTGACCTATTTCCTGCGCAACGTTTAGCGCCAATCGAGCAAGGATGGATTTCGAAAAAATTCAAAAACAGATTCCCGGGGGCGAAGCTTTCTTCATTTCAGACCCGGCCAACGTGCGATACCTCTCGGGTTTTTCGGGAAGCAACGGACAGATGTTCATCACGCGAAAAAATGCCTGGCTGATAACGGATTTTCGCTATCTTCGGGTAGCAAAAACGGTCCTTCCAAAAAAAATGAGGCTCGTTATCCAGCGACTTTCCATCGGTGAGGAGGTAAAAAAATTAGCCAAAAAACAAAAAATTAAAATCGTCCTGTTCGAATCGAACCATCTGAGCTTTCTCCGCTATGAAGCGTTAAAAAAATCACTAAAACCTGTCCAATTAAAGCCCGGAAGAGGTATGGTGGAACCCCACCGGATGATCAAAACGGCGCAGGAGCTGCGACTGATCATTAAAGCGCAAAGACTGGCGGAGGAAACGTTTTTGAACGTCGTAAAAAACCTGAAACCCGGAAAAACCGAAGAGCAGATAGCCTGGGAAATTGAACGCATAGGTTATGAGCTGGGAGCCGATAGCGTCTCTTTTCCCTCAATTGTGGGGTTTGGAAAAAACAGTGGCAGTCCTCACCACCAGAACACGAACAAAAAGCTGAAAAAAGGAGATATCGTGCTCATAGACATGGGCATGAAATACAAAGGGTACTGCTCGGACATGACGAGAATGGTATTTACCTCACAACCCACTCCCCTGCAGGCAAAAATCTATAACACGGTTCTGCAGGCTCAGGAAGCAGCCATAAAAAAACTTCATGCGGGAATGAAAGGTGACACCGCTGACGGAATTGCACGAAACATCATAAAGAAAGCGGGATACGGGAAAACTTTCGGCCACAGTCTGGGGCACGGCATTGGATTAGAAGTCCATGAGGCCCCAAATCTGTCAAGCGGTTATAGTCATGCTATCCCGGAAAACACGGTTGTAACAGTAGAACCCGGCATTTATCTGGAAAATTCCTTTGGTGTTCGCATCGAAGATATGGTATTAGTAAAGGGCAATAACGTGATCAATCTCACGAAAATCGCGAAAGACCTGAAGAGCTGTATATACGCTTTATGAAGATTGGAGTCATTCTTTTCCCCGGCACCAACTGTGAACTCGAAGCACTCAGGGCCTGCGGGAGATCGCGCATGAAAGCAGAAGTTTTCCGCTGGAACGACGATCGAAAAAAACTGAAGCAGTACGACGCCTTTATACTTCCGGGCGGCTTTTCTTACGAAGATCGAGGCCGTTCCGGTGTCATCGCCGCTCAGGATCCGATCGTTGAGGTCATTTTCGGAGAGGCCCAAAAAGGAAAACCCGTGCTTGGGGTATGCAATGGCGCACAAATTCTAGTGGAGGCGGGAATGATCCCGGGGCTTGAGTCACGGCACCTTGAAATGTCACTCACCTGGAATGAACGGGTGAAAAAGGGAGAAATTCTTGGTGTCGGTTTCTACAACGACTGGATAAACATAAGGAGTGATGCCAGAAAACGCAGAAGCGTGTTCAACCGGTTCTCTTCCGGGATCGTCATGAGAATACCCGTTGCCCACGGGGAAGGGCGCTTTACCACCCGCGAAAAAAATCTGCTCGAAAATCTTATTGCAAACGAACAAACGCTTTTCCGTTATTGTGATGAAGACGGGAATATCGTTGATGAGTTTCCGGTAAACCCGAACGGCGCTCTCTACAATCTGGCAGGTGTATGCAACCTGCAGGGTAATGTCCTCGCGCTGATGCCTCACCCTGAAAGGACTCTCAACGGACAGCCTATTTTCGACTCAATCGCCGACTACCTTGCATCCGGCAAAAAAACTCCGGTAAAAAAAATCCCGAAAATGAGAATCGGAACGCTCAAGGAAAAAATTGAGAAACCGCTTGAAAAAGCTGATATTGTCATAACCGTGGAGATGATCATTACCGATAACGAGGAACGAACCGTAGAAAATGCGCTGAAGGGCATCGGTTTTAAAGATCTGAAGCTGAGACGGAAACTCTACTACGGTTTTAAGCTCAAAAAGGGGGAAAACGCAAAAACTGCTGCCCAGAAAATCATCAGGAGCGGAGAGCTCATCAACCTCAACAAGGAGATTCCGACGATATATATGGGGGAAAAAGTATACGGTTATGCTAAAACTGACGGTCTGTTTGAAAAGAAAATCAAAGACGAAGGAGCGGCCTACTGCGTGACGGATTATGACAACTATGCGGGCAACAGCATTGCGGCAAAACTTGCGCCATACTTCAAAAAGGGAGAGATAACAAAATCGGAAAAGGGGGTATACTGGGCGATATCGTTAAAGAAAAAAGACCAGGTGGAAAAACTTTTACAGACTCATATCCTGCACAATCCTCACGCAATGAGAATTGTGGCGCTAAATTCATAAAAATATGTGCGGAATTTTTGCCTATTCAGGCCCAAAAAAAACAGCGGGCGAAATCGTGATTCGCGGATTAAAAAAACTGGAGTATCGCGGTTACGACTCCTGGGGTATTGCCTTTAATGAAGGCGGCAGACTGGGCCTCCTGCGCAAAGTCGGCAAAATCGGAGAGTTCAATCTGGAGCATGAAACTCTGAAGCAGAGCACACTCGCAATCGGCCATTCCCGCTGGGCAACGCACGGCGGGGTCACGGAACTGAATGCCCATCCCCATCTGGATAAAAATGCGGAGTTTGCCGTCGTCCACAACGGCATTATTGAAAATTATCGTGAGATCAAAAAAGAGCTTCTTGAAAAAGGGTATGAGTTCAAATCTGAAACGGATACGGAAGCGATCGTCCACCTGCTGGCCGACAACGCGAAAGGAAAAGATTTCGTGACTGCGGCCCGTCTGACTCTTAAACAGCTTCGCGGCAGGTACGCCATTCTGCTCATCCACGCGGGAGAACAGAAAATCGTCGCGGCTCGCCGGGGCTCGCCGCTCATCGTTGGCGTCGGAGAAAAAGAGTTCTTCATCGCATCGGACATTCCGGCATTTCTGGAACACACGCGTAAAGTCATGTACATAGACGACGACGAAATGGTCGTGATCAACGCGGAGCCTCACTTCTACAACCTGGACAGCGATGAAGAGATAGAAAAACGCGTAGTCCAGATAGACTGGAAGGAAGAAAGCGCCGAAAAGGGCAATTTCAAACACTTCATGATCAAGGAGATCATGGAACAGAAAGAGACCATCTACAGGGCCATCAACCAGCTCGATGATGACATCAACAAACTTGCTGAAGAGATAAAAAAAGCGTACGGCACGTTTCTTATCGGATGCGGCACGGCGGGAAAAGTATGCCTCGCGGCGTCCTACATTTTTTCTAAAGTCGCCAAACGACACGTGAATGTGGTTATCGGGTCCGAATTTCCAAGCCACCAGGATTTTCTAAAAGAAAAGAGTCTCGTCATTGCCGTATCCCAGAGCGGAGAAACCGCCGATACGCTTGAGGCAATCGAAGTGGCAAAAAAAAAGGGGTCAAAAGTTCTTTCCATCATTAACGTGGAAGGGTCAACGATGGATCGCATGTCGGACTTTGCGATTCACATCAAGGCCGGCCCGGAAAAGGCCGTAGCATCAACAAAAGCCACCACATCACAACTCGCCATTCTGACGCTCCTTGCCTACGCAACGGCCGGACGACTGCCGGAAGGAAAACGTTTGCTGATCGAAACCGCGGGAAAAATCAACGACATGCTCAATCCCCGGTATGAGGAACACATCCACAACCTCGCCGAAAAAATCAAAGATGTGGAGAGCATGTATGTTATCGGGAAAGCGATGAACTTTCCCATGGCGCTGGAAGCGGCAATAAAGCTGCAGGAGGTTTCCTATATCCATGCTGAGGGGTTTGCGGGAGGAGAGCTGAAGCACGGGCCCATTGCGCTCATCAGTAAGGGAACGCCCTGCATCGTGCTGGTCGCAAACGACGAAACAAGGACGGACATATTGAACAACGCCCAGGAGGTGAAAGCGCGGGGCGGCTACATTATCGGCGTTTCACCGCAACAGGAAGACGTTTTTGACGACTGGATCAAAGTTCCGGACGCCGGCGAGGCCTCGGCCATAGTAAACATTATCCCCATCCAGCTTCTGGCGTACCATCTGGCTGTTCTACGGCAGAATAACCCCGATATGCCGCGCAATCTGGCCAAAAGCGTGACGGTGAAATAGGTGCAGACACAAGGGAAGTCATGACGCGCTTCAAAAAAAGCACTTTTTCTGTTATAATAAAACGAAATAATCACTTTTCACCGTATGGCGACTCTCGACGAACTTTATACGCAAACCATCAGCGAACATCGGGACTATCTGGCAAAGCTACAGTCCGCGTTCAACCAGCACTGCGACGAGATAACAAAAATCGCAAAGGATAAAATGAAAGCGGTTCCTGAAACGGAGGTTGAAACCAGAAAAAAAATCTTCGGGGAGCAGAAGAAAGAGCTTGATGAAGCGCTTGCAAACCTGAAAACCGAGATTGATTCCAGCAACGCAAAAACCAGGAAAAAACTGGAAGAGATACATACGCAACGCGAAGCCATAAAGCTGAAGGAGCTGGAAGACATGATGAACAAAGTTTAATTTTCTGACCATGGCAGACGGGACAGCACCATCACAACCGGAACAGGCACCTCCGCAAGGAGAGGCTTTAAAGGCGCCTGAAGGACAGCAGCCCCCGAAGCTGGAAATTTCCGATATTGGAGAAAAAACTCTGGACGCTTATTATGCGCAAAATAAAACGGAGGCGGACAAAAAAGTGCAACAGGATGGACGCAAAATTGACCGTTTAGCCGCCGTTACGGTCTGACTCATCATGCAGTTAAAATATGGTTTCCAAAAAAACAAAAATAGTCTGCACCATCGGTCCGGCGTCAGCTTCAAAGATCGTCCTGAAAAAAATGGTTCGCGCCGGGATGAATGTGGCGCGGCTCAATTTTTCACACGGGAAATACAGCGAATTTGATGAGATAGTACGGAACATCCGGGCCGTTTCAAAAGAGCTGAACATACCTGTTGCGATCATGCAGGATCTCCAGGGACCGAAGATCCGGGTCGGACTCATGCCGAAAGACGGGGTCACGGTAAAAAAAGGAAAAACAGTAATCCTGACGGTCAAAAAAACATCGGGAAATGAAAAACTTATCCCGGTGCAGTACCGTCACCTGCCCAAAGATGTAAGCAAAGGCGACAAAATTCTTATTTCCGACGGACTCATTGAACTGAAGGTGCTCAAAAAAACCACGACGGATATTTACTGCACGGTGATCGAGGGCGGAAAAATAGAATCGAATAAAGGCATTAACGTGCCAACCGCCTCAATATCCGCAAACCCGCTAACCGCAAAGGATCTGAAAGATCTGAATTTCGGACTCGCGCATGATGTTGACTACGTGGCGCTGTCATTTGTGAGAACCGCAAAAGATATTGCGAATCTGCGTGAAATTATCCGCCGCAAACGGGCGCGCGCCAAAATTGTAGCGAAAATAGAACGGCACGAAGCGGTAAAAAATCTGGAAGAGATCATTCACGAAACGGACGGCGTGATGGTGGCGCGCGGCGACCTCGGCGTTGAAGTCCCGCCGGAAACCGTCCCGATTATCCAGAAAAAAATCATCCACCTGGCGAACCTTCACGGAAAGCCGGTTATCACGGCGACGGAGATGCTCCAGTCCATGGTCACCAACCCGAGGGCGACGCGCGCCGAAGTCAGCGACGTTGCCAATGCCGTATTCGATCATACCGACGCAGTCATGCTTTCGAACGAATCGGCCGTGGGGAAATATCCGGTAAAGGCGGTAGAGACGCTCGCCCGGGTGGCTCAATCCACGGAGCACGAACTTGAAAAGCACGAACAGTTTCTTCCAAGCCGGTTGTTCGAAAAAAACGAGCCACTTTCGTACGCAACATGTTCGGGGGCGGCAGAGCTGGCAAAGAACATGAAAGCAAAACTGATCGTGGCCATAACCTATTCAGGATTCACGGCCCAGCATATCGCCAAGCACAGAATTCACGTGCCGATCATTGTGCTGACGGAGGACCCGAAAGTCGAACAACAGATGCAGCTTGTCTGGGGAGTGCAAAAAACAATCGTCGTGAACAATCTTGAAAAATCCTTGAGTGCGCAATCCATGCGGAAACTTCTTCTGCAAAAAAAACTGGCGCAACGGGGCGACAGCGTCGTCGTTGTCGTGAACGCCAGCAGGGGCGAAAAGCTGATTTCCACTATCGTCATGTAGCGATTTTCGCTACAATACAAGCCAGAAGTTTTTAACCTCTGGCATGGTCATACTCGGCATTGATCCCGGAACAGCGACAACGGGTTTTGGCGTGATCCAGCTGAAGGACGACGAACCGACCCTCCTGGACTACGGATGCATCGAAACTGAAAAACATCTGCCTCTGGCAGAAAGACTAAACCAGATCTGCAAGGACCTGGACGAAATTCTGAAACACTGGAAGCCCGACACGGTTGCCATTGAAGAACTTTTTTTCAGCAAGAACGTCAAAACCGCCATGCATGTTGCGCACGCGCGCGGGGCACTCATGCAAAAACTTTCAGATCACGGGCACGACCTGCACGAATACAAACCCCAACAGATCAAGGAGGCCGTGTGCGGTTACGGTAAAGCCGAAAAAGCGCAGGTCCAGAAAATGGTACAGATGATTCTGAAAATGGCTGATATTCCACGCCCGGATGATGCCGCAGACGCGCTGGCCGTTGCGATATGCCACGGCAACGTTCTCCGTTTTAACATGCTCTCGCTCGCGTAACCCATGAACAAAGCTCTCACCACCATTATTGTCCTTACGCTGCTCTTCTTCGCGGTGACGTTTTTTTATGTTTTCGAGCTGCCGCCGTTCAATCCGGGCGGACCGTTCATCCCCGCGCGTACTGAAGACGGCCAGACACAGATTTCAGAAGAGCTTCCGGAGTTTCTGTCCGAGGAAGGGGTCAGTCGGGCGAAGACGTATGAAGAACACATGAATCGCGGGAAGCTTCTGGCCCAGAAAAATTATAATGCTCTTGCGATAGCCGAGTATGAATCGGCCTCAAAACTTCAGCCAAAAAAAATTGAACCGCTCATCGAAATCGGCAAACTCAATTTTTCCGGAAAAGACTATTTAAAAGCGCGACTCACTTTTGAACAGGCGTTGAAAATAACTCCCGACAGTATCGATGCGAGCGTCATGCTGGCCAGAACGTATATCGCTGAACGAAAAACAACAGAAGCAAAAAAAATTCTGGATGACATGAAAATCCACAGCCAGCAGTCCAAATACTATCAGGGCCTTCTTGCAGCCGCAGCGGGAGAAAGCGACCGTGCCAAAAATCTGCTGCACGACGTCATTACCATTGGCGGAAATCTGGAAACTTCCGAGCGGGCCAAAATCGCGCTGGGTGCGTATGATGAGTTCAATTTCAGCCAGGGCGGTCCCGATGTTCACCTGAAAACGCTCCTCGGCAGGAGCTTCGACCAGATTGGCGAATACGATATGGCGGTCGCCATTCTCATTGAGGTCATCAAAGAAAAAAAAGATTACCGCGACGCCTGGATACTTCTGGGCTACGCATACCTGAAAACCGAAAAATATCAGGATTCAACCGACGCGCTTATGGAAGCGCGAAAACTTGATCCCCAGAAGCCGGAAACATCCTTCTTCCTGGGGCTGAGTTACTTTGGACTTCAGGATTTAAAAAAAGCGGCAGAATTTCTGGAGCTCGCAAAAAGTAACGGTTTTGAACCGCGCGTTCAGGTGGAACAAAAACTGGCGGAAGTGTACCTCCAGATGCAGGAGTATGAGAAAGCATCATTGAGTTACGAGGCCGTGCTAAGCCTGAACGATCAGGATGTAAACTATTTCATTAAACCTATCTGGATTTATCTTGACCGTCTGAATCAGCCGGAAAAAGCTGTGGCGCTCGCGAACAAAGCGGTTGCCGCGCACCCGAAAGAGGCCATGAGCTACAACCTTCTCGGCTGGACTTCTACGGGGGCAGGACGTCTGGATGAAGCTCAAAAATACCTGGATAAAGCCCGCACTATGGACCCGAATCTCGACGCCGTGTACCTGAATTATGGAGTTTTATCCGAAAAACGCGGCGACCGCGATGCCGCCGCCGCCTACTACAAAAAAGCGTACGACATCGGAATGGGCAGCGGCATCGCAATGGCCGCGGCAGACCGCTACAACCGTCTCATCGGCGGCGGCTCCCTTTCCATTCAGAACGGGCCTGCTCTCAAAGCCTCCCTTCTTCAACAATAACAAACACCCCTTATGTCCAACATCATCGTCCTCCTTTTTCTCTTCATGCTCGGCGCAAGCTTCGGAAGCTTTCTGAGCGTGGTCATCTATCGACTGCACGCGAAAAAAAAAGGCATTGTCTTTGGTCATTCCATCTGCCCGGAGTGCAAATTTGAACTGGAGTTCGTGGATATGATACCGGTTTTCAGTTACGCGCTTCTGCGGGGGAAATGCCGGAAGTGCAAAAAAACCATCCCCGGGCAATATCTGCTCCTGGAGCTTTCATGCGGACTGCTTTTTGTCGCAATCTATTTTCTTTATCCGTTTCTGACGTTCGCCGGAGACAGCGTGACGTTCGCGGGTGAAATGTTCGTCCCCTTTTTATTCAACAGTATCTACAGCGTTTTCCTCATCGGCATTCTCTTCTATGACCTCAGGACATCAACCATCCCTGACGTTTTCCTGTTCCCGTTGCTCGGCGCTGCTGCGCTGGGAACACTCGCAACCGGAGCTGATCTCCTGGACCATGTCATCATTGCTCCGCTCATAGCGCTGGCGTTTTTCGGAGGACAAATTTTCTTCTCCAAAGGGAAATGGCTCGGCGAAGGAGACCTGTACCTGTCGTTAAGTCTTGCGGTAATTTTCGGCTGGAAGCTCTTCATCGTGTGCGTGGTGGCCAGTTACATTCTTGGCGCCGTCATAAGCCTGGTGCTCCTCCTTTCCAAAAAAATTGGACGCAAGACTCAAATCCCTTTTGGCCCCTTCCTTGTGATTGGAGCATTCACCACGCTTTTTTTCGGGACGGAAATTTTGAGCTGGTATCTGGGAAGCCTTGCCATCTGAAGACTGTCATCTGATTTACTGACTCATGGCCGAAAAAGTTTACTTGATGATTCTGGACGGATTTGGCGAGGGGAAAAACTATCCCGGGAACGCCATTGCTGCGGCAAAGATGCCAAATTTGCAAAAACTGAAATCTGAGTACCCTCACACCCTCTTACGCGCCGCCGGTAACGATGTGGGACTGCCTGAAGGATCACAGGGAAATTCCGAAGTGGGTCATTTCACCATGGGAGCCGGGCGCATTGTGTATCAGGCCCTTGAAGAGGTGAACCGGAGTATTCGCGATAAAAGTTTTTTTAAAAAAGACTCACTGCTGAAAGCGATTGCAACGGTCAAAAAAAACGCCGCAGCGGCATCAGAGAGCAAATCTGCGCTCCACCTGGTGGGACTTATTTCGGACGAAGGCGTTCATGCGCATATTGACCATCTCTTCGCGCTTCTGGAACTGGCAAAAAAAGAGAATGTGCACCCGGTCTATATTCACGCCATTACAGACGGCCGCGACGTTCCGGAAAGAACGGCGCAAAAGTATCTCACAATGATCCAGGACAAAATTAATGAACTGGAACTCAACAGGCCCGACCCCGAGGGGGCGCACATTGCAACGATCGTCGGGCGGTACTACGCCATGGATCGGGACCACAACTGGGATCGGACGGAAAAAGCTTACAACCTTTATACATCGGGCGAAGGGATTCCAGAGACGGATCCCCTGCAGGCCATCAGGAAACAGTACGATCGCAACATTGAAACGGACTACTACATTGAACCGGTCATTTTGAACAAGCATGGTCTCATCAAAGACCGAGATGCGGTTATTTTTTTCAACTATCGCACGGACCGGCCGCGCCAGTTGACTCACTGTTTTACGGAAGAGGAAAATATCGGATTCAAGCCAAAAGTAAAACCTCATCCATTTTTTGTCTGCTTCGGCGATTATTCAAAAAAGGCTGACGTGGTCTTCCCTGCTCCACGGATCGCAAATAATCTGGGAGCCGTTCTTGAAGCGAATAAAAAAACGCAGCTGCGCATCGCGGAAACGGAAAAATATCCCCACGTAACATACTTTTTTAACAGCCAGGTTGAAGAACCTTTCAACCATGAAACAAGAAAACTGATAGATTCGTTGAAAGTTCCGTCATATGCCGAAAAACCGGAAATGAGCGCGCGCGGAATTACTGATGTTGTCATAAAAGAGCTCGACAAGGGCTACGATCTTATCGTCCAGAATTTTGCCAATCCCGATCTTGTCGGCCATTCGGGTGATTTCGATGCAACCGTAAAAGCGTGCGAGGTTATTGATGAATGTATCGGGGAAATAGCCGAAAAAACGCTCAAAAAAGGGTACGATCTCATCATCACTTCTGACCACGGAAACGCCGAATACAAAATCTACGAAGATACCGGCGACCCCTGCCCTTCACACTCAACCAATCCGGTACCTTTTATACTGGTGTCAAAGCGCTTTAAAAGTGCTACACTCGACACCGGCCCGGGTTCAAAAAACCCCAAAGGCCTCAAGGATGTCGCTCCCACCATTCTCGCAATGCTGGGAGTGAAGCAGCCTCCGGAAATGACCGGCGAGTCACTCTTAAGCAGTTGAGTATGAAAGCGGTAATTCTAGCGGGCGGAGCCGGAAGCAGACTCTGGCCGCTCAGCAGAGGGAAAAAACCGAAGCAGTTTCAAAAGCTCCTGAGCCAGAAAACCATGCTCCAGGAGACGATTGACCGGCTTAATTTTCTGAAGCCTTCAGACATCTATATCTCCACGAACGAGGAGTACCGGCACACCGTCGAGGAACAGACAGGACGAAGAATCCCCCGATCCAATATTATTGTGGAGCCAAGCCTACGTGATACGGCCCCGTGCATCGGACTTGCGGCCGTGCATATAGCAAAAAAACATCCGGGAGAGGTCATGTGCATCATTTACGCCGACCATATCATCCAGAACAAAAAAGAGTTCGTGGAAAAGTTGAAAGTGGCGGAAAAAATCGCAAAAACGGAAAACACGCTGAACATCATCGAGGTGAAAGCAAAGTACCCGAACGTGAACCTGGGGTACGTAAAAATCGGAAAACTTCTGAAAGAGGTGGGAAAGTCAGAAATTTACGCCTTCCAGGGTTTCAGGGAAAAACCGACGTTAGAGGTTGCCCAGAAATTCGTACAGTCTTTCAAATATCTCTGGAACACAGGTTTGTACGTCTGGAAAGTAGACACGATATTAAAATATTATAAAAAATACCTCCCGAAAACATGGAAAAGGTTGATGGAGATAAAAAAATATATCGGCACGAGCCGCGAAAAACAGGTTCTTCTCAAACAGTACCCTTACTGTGACAAAATTTCGATAGATTACGGGATCATGGAAAAGGTTGATCATAAAGAGGTCCGCATCATTCCGGCCGAACTGGGCTGGAGCGATGTCGGAACCTGGGAGTCAATCCTGGAAGAACTGCCCCATGACCGCAAAGGGAACCTGATAAAAGGGCCTCACGTGGAAATTGACAGTAAGGGCTCGCTCATTTATGGTAACGGCAAGAAACTCGTCGCCACGGTGGGGGTTGAAAACCTCATCATCGTCGACACGGGCGACGTTCTCCTCGTCTGCAAAAAAAATCGCAGTCAGGACGTAAAAAAACTCGTGGAAATGATAAAAAAAACTCAATACAGAAAACTTCTCTAATCGATTGCAGCTTTATGCCGGCAGAACAGACGACTCTCCAAAGAGTCCCAAAACCCTGGGGTGAAGAAATCTGGTGGGCGAATCAGCCTGAGTACGCGGGAAAAATTCTCGTTATTCTGAAAGGAAAAAGGCTTTCACTGCAGTACCATCGTCAGAAAAAGGAAAGTCAGTACGTGCTGAAGGGGAAAATAAAACTCCACGTGGGAGAGAAAGCCGACTCGCTGAAAGAAATAACGCTCGGGCCGGGAGAAAAATACGACATTCATCCGAACACAATCCACCGTCTGGAAGCGCTGGAAGACAGCGAAGTGCTGGAAGTTTCCACTGCGCAGCTTGATGACGTGGTAAGAATTGAAGATGATTATAAGCGACCCGCCGAGGGAAACGATTTTGAACTGGACCGCAGGCTGGCAGGAATAAATACCCCGGCTGTGGATTCAGCCAAAGCAGCGGCCCTGGATACCCCTACAGAATAAAAAAATTTACCTCTAATACCTTACTATGAAGAAAAGAAAGTTTCTCCACATCGGACTCATTCTGGTTACCGGACTCCTTCTGGCATTCTTTGACCTGCCCGGCGATACGCAAAAAAGCATCGCCCCATTCATTCCACAGGAAATCCTGGACAGCCGGATCAACCTTGGACTTGATCTTCAGGGTGGATCCCAGCTCGACTACAAAGTCGACCTGCGCAATGTTCCCGAACTTGATCGAAAAACCATTATGGACGGCATTCTGGCCGTCATTAACAAACGTGTAAACAGCCTCGGTGTCGCGGAACCGAATATCTATACGTCCGACGTGGGGGACGAAAAACATCTCATCGTGGAACTTGCGGGGATCAAAGATCTGGAACAGGCCAAAGAGATTGTCGGCAAAACCATCCAGCTCGAATTCAAAGAGCAAAAGGAGACTCCGGAGGATCCGAATCTGGAAGCGGAAGTGAAGGCAAAAGCACAATCTCTGCTGACCCAGGCGCTTGCCGGAGGTGATCTGCGCGTTCTGGGGCAGGAGGAGATGCAGGCAAGCCCGGGTAAGGTCGGCTTTGCTGAAACAACAGAATTTCTCTATAAAGATGAGATCAAAAATGATATATCCGAACCGCTTTTTGAACTGGAAGCCGGCAAAACGCTCGACCGGGTGGTTGATACGCTCGGAAACTTTACAATCGACGCCAGCGGCAACATCGCACCGGGACCCAAAGGGTTCCATATATTGAAAGTTACGGAAAAACGCGAACAGGATCGGACGATCGATACTCCGCGCCAGGTCATGACCAGCCACATCCTCGTGGCTTTCAAAGGGGCTCAGCGCGCCGATGAAGCGATTACAAGATCTGAAGAAGAAGCGAAAGCTCGCGCCGAAGAGGTCATGACAAAACTTAACGGGGGAGGAGATTTTACGGAACTCGCAAAAGAATACTCCGATGATGAAGGAAGCAAGAACGACGGCGGAGTGCTTGGAGAAGCCGTATCAGCGGACAGCGCCGGTTTTGTAAAAGAGTATGTGGACGCAGCGGTTGCGCTCACCCAGCCGGGCCAGCTCTCACAGCCCGTAAAAAGTCCTTTCGGCTTCCACATAATCAAGGCCGACACAATTACCGACGCAAAAAGTGAAACAAAGAAGGAAGCTCAGATCAAATACATTGACGTGTATTACTCGGCAGCACCGGATCCGTGGCAGGCGACCGGTCTCAACGGCCAGCATTTCGTCCGCGCGGATGTGGAGTTCACCCAGACCCTTCAGCCGTACGTAAGCATCAAGTTCAACGATGAAGGCGCGAAACTCTTCGAAGAACTCACGCGCAAGAATGTCGGCAAACCGATTGCCATTTTTGTGGGAGGAGAGTTGATCTCCGCACCGAACGTAAACGAAACAATCGCGGGCGGAAACGCATCTATCACGGGAACATTCACCATTGATGAGGCCAACGCGCTGGCGCGCGATCTGAATACCGGAGCCATTCCGGCGCCCATCGTTCTTGCGGGCCAGTACACGATCGGAGCGACGCTCGGACAGGATGCGCTCTCCAAGAGCCTCTATGCCGGCATGATCGGCTTTGCGCTTGTGGCGCTCTTCATGATTCTTTACTACCGACTTCCCGGAGTGCTCGCTGTTGCGGGTCTCTGCATGTATTCAGCCATACTCCTCTTCCTCATTAAGGTGGCTCTCCCGGTCCCATGGGCGCTGGGCATTGCCATCGCCGCATTCGTGTACCTTATTCTACAGATCCTGAAGAACCGCGAATCGGGTCCGGAAAAAACCATCTCAACGATTCTCGTCTGCTTCATTCTTTTCTTCCTCACATTTATTCTATCAACGGCGATTGTGATGACCCTTGCAGGCATCGCGGGCGTTGTACTGTCCATTGGTATGGCGGTGGATGCAAACATCCTGATTTTTGAACGCATCAAGGAGGAGCTGAGGGATGGCCGTTCCCTTACGGCAGCCATTGAAGTCGGATTCGACCGCGCATGGAACAGTATCCGCGATTCAAACTTCTCTTCTCTTATCACCTGCGGAATTCTTTTTGCTTTCGGCACATCCATCATTCAGGGATTCGCGTTCAATCTGGCAGCCGGTATTCTGGTCTCCATGTTCACGGCGATCACCATTACCAAAAAATTTCTTGAGGTGACCGCCAATTCCGCGCTTGGAAAAAATCTGTGGCTGTTCGGCGCACCGAAAAAGGGGGAAAGAAAACTGTATCCGATTGTTCAGAAAAGAAAAATTCTCTACGGCGTTTCCTGCGCTCTTCTTGTATTTTCCATTGTTGGCGTGCCTTTTGCGGGTTTTAAACTGGGTCTGGATTTCACGGGTGGTACGCTCATGGAGTTCAAGTTCACCAAGGTTCCAACGGTTGAAGAACTCAAAAGCGCACTGGTAAAAAGTCAGGATATTGTGAATGCTGTTCCGGCGCAGTCAGAAAAAGAAACAGGTACTACGCAGGAAACCGGGTCAGTCGCAACGGAAGCCGCAACGCAGCCGATACCTCCGTCGACCTCCGCAGAAACAGAAATCGTCAGCGCGCAGGAAAAAGTGGATTTCACGAAAGCCCATATCGTTCCAAGCGACAACAGCTACATTGTGAAAGCGCAACACATTAACGCGGCAGCACATGACGTGCTGATCATGGAACTGAAAAAAACTCTCGGAGAGTTCGAGGAAACCCGCTTCACCACAGTGGGTCCGACGGTGGGCGACAGCCTGCGCTCCAAAGCGGTACTCGCGGTTATTATCGCTTCAGTCATGATTGTTCTGTATATTGCCTTCGCTTTCCGCCGGGTTCCGCGCTATATCGGCAAATGGCGTTTTGGCCTCACGGCAGTCGTTGCTCTTGTGCATGATCTTATCATAATGATTGGTCTGTACATCTATCTGGGAGCGATTGTCGGCGTTGAAATTGACGCACTGTTCATTACGGCTCTCCTCACAATCCTGGGTTTCTCGGTTCACGATACCATTGTGGTGTTCGACCGTATCCGTGAAAAACTTAAGTTTCAGAAGCGCGATGAAAGTTTTGAGGATGTGGCAAACCAGGCCGTGAATGAAACTTTCGCGCGCTCAATCAACACATCTTTCTCCGTGCTGCTGACACTCTCCGCTCTGGCCATTTTAGGCAGCGAAAGCATTCGATACTTCGTCATCTCGCTCATCATCGGCATTATTTCCGGAACGTATTCCTCCATATTCGTGGCAACGCCGTTGCTCGTCGACTGGCAGGCGTTATTGAAGAAAAAAAAGGGTGGATGATGACGTGAATGCGTTGCCATTAGAGCTTAAACATGCTAAAAAAGGGTGTCAGAAATGGCACCTTTTTTT
>DATDOI010000185.1:0-2676 GCA_035293325.1 Candidatus Altimarinota bacterium | reverse complement strand
ATGAAGATTTTGAGCTGCAAAATTATGAACACCACCCTTTTATTAAATTTGCGGTCGCCGTATGAAATTCTCCCTCGTTGTAGCAGCAGACAAGCATTTGGGTATCGGCATCGGCGGCCACATGCCGTGGCGGCTGAAAGGTGACCTGAAATATTTTCAGGATGTGACGACAAACGCGCCGGAAGGAAAAATCAATGCCGTGATCATGGGAAGAAAGACCTGGGATTCTCTACCGGAAAAACACCGGCCGCTGAAAGGAAGACTGAATGTGGTTTTGAGCCGCGGGCAGGTTGATTTGCCCGAGGGCGTTCTGCTTGCAGCGTCACTGGATGAAGCGTTCATGAAACTGAAGAATCACCCGGAAGTCGGCGGCGTGCATGTCATCGGCGGCGCGAATGTTTTTTCCCAGGCGATCGAACATCCGGACTGTGAAAAAATTTATCTTACGGAAGTGTCGGGTGAATTTGAGGCGGACACTTTTTTCCCGAAAATTGACGAATCCGTTTTTAAAAAAACGGGCGAATCCGAAGAGCATGAAGAAAGCGGTATCCGTTACCGGTTTGCCGTGTACGAACGAAAATAGACTCACACGAATCTTTCGCCCTCTTTGGTCGGCACTTGCGGGCCTGCCTGATCATGAGCTCCCTTCAGCATGGCGGCGACACCTACGCCCTTGTCCTCAGACGTCGCGCTGAATCTGCCGTCGGCTACATAGCGCCCTTTCTTTGTATCCATGTTCGTGCCGGCGTATATGTACGGACTTGGAGTATTTTCTCTTGGTCTGTAACCGAATCCATTATACGACTCGGCAAATGCGAGGAGCTTCCCCATATCTGTTGTGTCGTAGTGAATGCCCAGCGTATTCTTAATCTGCTTTGCTGACGTGAGCGCGTGGATGGCTGCCTCCTCCCACTGATCTTCACGGAAGAAAATACCTTTGGGTACAAAAGTTGTGGGTTTCCCCAGTTTCTGTCCGTTGTGGAGATACGTATCGAACCTCATTCCACCTTCACGATTGTGGATAGCGGCGATTAGTTCCGGTGGCATATCGGTCGCTTTTCCCACTTTTTCATAGCGGGCCTTATTCTGATTGAAGATACGAAGAAATCTGTCCAGCATTTGTTTCCTCCCGGGGTCGAGTTCCATTTTTTCCGCATTCGCCCTATGATCTCCGGCAATCGTTGTTGCGAGCTGTCTGAATGCATCGGATCTGCTCATAACATGATGCGCCGGCTGCCCCGGCGTAACAGGCGCCGCTTCACGGTGAGCGACCTGTTGGGTTGCAGCGGGGCGACTTGGCGCCTCCTTCGCTTTTGCATATGCCTGACGCGTATCGTTGCCTAAACCACCCGCAAAGTTTTCGAGCACGGCCAGCCCCTGCTTCCCTTCCTGACTTCGCAAAATATCCTGTGACGTAAAAGGGTTCACGTTCAGTTCAAAATGCATCGGATCAGCGTTGCCGAAAGTGTTTCCCCATCGAAAACCGCAATCCTCCATTATTTTCACCATCTCTATCGGGATCTTGTTTGGGTTGTTATTGTTTTCCCACTTTACGCCGAAAGGGTGATCGCCCGGATTCAGATCCAGCGCTATGCCCCATGAATGCTTACTTAAAACGGGACCGGTTGAACCGTCGAGGCGCCGTATGCCGCGATGGTTGTAGCACTGGCATCCTCCGGCGGAAGGTTTGAGTTTAAAATTAATTCCTGCGGCTCGTATCCTGGATTCCGCCTCCTTAAGATATGGCAATGTCAGCGGACTGACACTCACCTTCTGGCCAAGAAATGTTGTCCCTACAAGCCATCTGCTTGTTGCTTCCGGGGTTGTTCCAATTTTGCTTTCAAGAAACTGCCGTGTTAAGCGCTGGTATTTTTTACCGTTGATTTCCACTGCTCCGCCATCCATTCCCGTGCCCGGAGCAAAACGTGGAGCGGAGTGAACCTCTTTCCGTCCCGGTGGATGAATCCCTGACTCCTCAAGCACTCGTTGAAAACCTGCACGCTGCTGCACGGCCTCGCCTCTCGCTCTCCATTGTCCTGCTTCGTGTTTACCAGCGGGAGTATCCGGCAACCCAACTCCCCTGCTGTCATAGTACATTTCTTCTCCGTCATCAACATCCATTGCACCCTGTTTGTAGACGGCAAGATGCTCACGCAAAAATAACAACTGTGCTTTCGTATCGTTTGGATCCATCGTGCGCAGCACTTCAAACCTGTCACCGGAATGGACGGGAACATACAGATAATTTCCATTTAACAGGTTATCTTTTTCATAGTAGCCGATGCGGCCGGTGTGCGGATTCTGCACACGGACACACTCAACCTTTTCGCCTCCTTTTTTCTCAACCCTGACGCTCTTAACATTCGGCGGGAGCAGATCTCCCAGTCCAACTTTGTATTCTGCCGTGCCGTTCCCTCCAAAACCCACAAGTCCGCCGGGTCTGTTACCCTGCTTGTCCCAGGACACGAATGCGGAAGAAAGTTTTGCGTGCCTTTTCAGGTAGCCGTCTTTACTTTTCGTTGGATCGTTTTCATCTTCGGAGATCCCGCCCTTGCGCATGGATGCTTTATCCGCGGCCTGGTACCAGTCGTCGAGCTGTTCATTAAAATCCTGCCTTTCCTGAACGGACTGCTTTTGAATGGATTCATAAAAGCCCTTCATATGCTCGCGGTTTTT
>DATDOI010000184.1:0-5471 GCA_035293325.1 Candidatus Altimarinota bacterium | reverse complement strand
AGAGGTCAGGTCCACTGCGGCGGAAGATTACTTCCATCCCAGGCCCCTCTTCATGTTTTTCCAGAAACCGCCGTTGGAAGATTTTCCGTCGGCAGAAGGAGGACGCTGATTCAGAACCGTAACCTCTTCAGAAGGCTTTGGTTTTCTGGTGGGAACTGACGAAGGAACGAAAGCTGAAGCCACAGGGGCAACCTGTGTCGGAGCATGCTGCTCTCCTTGTGTCATCCCGGACTTGCCGGCCACACGCTTTCTGTACTCCTCGGCCCTCTTCGCTTCAACAAGGCGAAGATTTTCAGCGCTGAGGTAAGCATCATTCTGTCTGTTCAGCATGCTGAAAGCAGGGCTGTTGGTTTGATCGAGAACAGCGCGATAAGGACCAAGTTCCCGGTCAATTTCTGCGATTCTGGCGCGAATCTGCTGCACCACCGGTTCATGGCCTCTTCCCTGACTGCCAAGGTAGGCGAGGGTCTGGTGAGCCTGAATGGCCTCATTATTGAGTCGATCCCGGGTATAATTTTTCTGGTAGTCCGCAAACCACTGACCGATAGTGCCTTTCATATTCTGCTCAAGGCCAAAAAGAGAAGCAATACGGCCCATATGTTCGCCGAGAGCGCCGCAAACGTTATTCCAGTCAGCTCCTGCAGGCGCGAATTTCTTCTCCCACTCTCTGGTCACCTGATTCATCGTATCGTTGAAAACGCTCGTGAGGGCGTTATTGACCATATCAGTATTAAAACAGCGGGGTCCGTCGGCGAAAATGAACTCCCTCATCTGATTCAGAGATTTCACGAAAAAATGCAGGGGGCCCTCCTGAGAGGAACCGCTGCTTGATCTGACCCCTTCCACAAGAGTCCTGATTCTGGCATCGAACTCCACATCCAATGTGGCCAGCTCAAAATCATGCTCCTTCTGGGAGATGATATCCCGGACGCTTCTGGGCATTTCGTGCACGCCTGAGCCATCCTGGCCGTGAGAATAGTCCGCGTCGTTATAGTTAAGTGCTGCTGACATAGTTTGTATAAAAATGTATTAAGGGTTGCATTATATAATATAAGTACAATATTGTCAATACCTCCCTTTACCTCCAGTAAGTTAACGCGTCAGACGCCGTTTCACTACCTTTTTCCCCTTTACAGAGGTTCAAAAATCCGTTGAAAAAACGCAAGGGCTTGCTATAGTGTCTCTGCTCCAAACCGGAGCGTTTTATGTACGACCCGCAAGTTAAGGCTTCCGGGCGCTTGAAAACCTGGCATTCCCCTGTAGCTCAGTGGTAGAGCAACCGGCTGTGATCAACAAACGCAGCCTCCCCGTGAAAACGGGGTTGAAACTCGTCGGGATAACGGTGAAAGCTAAAGTCGCTCAACAAAAACTTGGGCAGCCAAGCCAATACCGTGGGAACCCCGCCTTCCTAGGAAGTCCGGGGGCGCCGTAGAGACTAGATACCGATGCGCCTGAATCCCGCCTTAGCGGGAAAGGTGAAGATATAGTCCATGCTTTCTGGAAACAGAGAGATAAATGTAACCGGTAGGTCGTTGGTTCGAGCCCAACCGGGGGAGCCATTCATTATTTAATAGCTTATTTAAGCCATTTTTTGTCATGTTATAATATAAAAATCATGAATGATAAAATCCATCGATCGATGAAGAAAACCGGCGTCCAGAAACTCTATTCTATCGGCCATGCCATGTGGTACGACCCGTTCAAGCGGATCTGGAACAGGTTGGTCTCCTCAAAAGCGGAAAAAGAACTGTCTCTATTTCTGAAGTCAAACCTGGGTGAAACAAAAAAAATACTGGAACTGGGCTGCGGAACGGCCATGAATCTTGAAAAGATCATGTCGGCCCAACTGTCATTTAAAAGCTACCTTGGCCTGGATTTTACGCCGGACATGCTTGCCATCGCCAAAAACAAGTTCAAAAACAATCCTAAGATAATATTCAGGGAGAAAGACATAAGAAACCTGAAAAACTTTAACGAAAAATTCGACATAATAATCTGCACTTGGGTTTTATCGCACCTTGAGTCACCATCCGACCTTGTAAATGAAGCGCAAAATCTGCTGAATAGAGACGGCAAAATGTTTATGATTTTTATGACCAAACCCCGCTGGTATATAAACTGGTGGATGTCCCCGATTTCAAAATTTCTCTTCAAAGCAAAATATGTTTCAAATAAAGAAATCGGTAAGTTCAGGAATATAAAATCAATCCACCAATTTTCAGGGAATATCGCGTCGTCCATTCTAATCGAAAACTTTTCTTCATAAAAAACATTCCGGATTGCGTCCAGTCGGGGAGCCAAAACAGAAGAAAAAATAAATCAGTCTAAAACTACTGAGTGTCTTTAAATGTAGAGTTGGAAAGTCTTTTGCGCAATTTTTGGTCCATGATGAACATATCATCTTCACTATGACCAAAATAGTGCGCAACCTCATGCATTAAAACAACCTGGATGGTTTCTTTGAGCTGCTTGAAGTGCCTGCTGAGTTTAAGAATTGGCTCACGAAAAATAGTTATTTTAGCGGGTTGCAGGCCCATTGTCGCCTGACCCCACCCGGTTTTGGGAACACCCTCAAAGAGACCCAATAAAAATCCCTTTACCTTAAGCTTGGCAAGTTGATCCTGCGTCGGACGAATTTCTATGACCACAGCAAGATTTTCCATTTCTTTCTTGAAACGTTCCGGAATTTCGTCCCAGGCTCTCTTAACCATTTCATCGAATTGGCGATCGTCAAGTACCATAGCCCTATTATATCAATAAAAAAGTCTACCTTCATCCACTCCGGAGAGCCAAAGTCCATTTAATGGCTTATTTAAAGGGTTTTTTATTATGGTATATTAAAATCAATCGCATCGTAACTGATTTCATCTTATCCCGATGAAAAAATTATTACCCGGCTTTTTCATACCGTTCTTGCTTATTGGTGGATGCGCAGCAAGCCCTGTGCTTCCAGGTACACCCGAGCCTGAAACAAAGACAACTCAAGTCGCTCAAACAGAACAATCTGAGAAAAAAATACCGGACTGGGATCTTGTTGTACCAATTGCGGAATACGGAGAAAGATTAAGATATAAAGCCTTTGGTGAATACATTCAGGATCGCTTCGAGGGGTATCACGTCGGCGATGATATTGAATACGAAGAAGAAAACAAAGAGGTTCCGGTTTTGGCGATAACCGAAGGCACCATTACGCATATCGGAAAAGTCGACGGTTACGGCGGTCTGATCATCGTAAAACACCCAATCAACGGAAAAACGTACCAGGCGCTCTATGGACATCTTGATCTCTCTTCTACAAGTCTCAAAAATAACGATAATGTAACAAAGGGCCAGCTTCTGGCCAATTTGGGAGACAGCAAATCTGCAGAGACGGACGGCGAGAGAAAACATCTGCATTTTGGACTGTATGAAGGCGATGAACTCCGCTTGCAGGGCTACGAATCTTCGGCCGAAGAAGTCGCGTCCTGGATCAATCCATTGGATTTTTTTCTTACCAATGGAGTCAGCATCAGCAAAAAATCGCGCTCTTTTGAACCGGATAACGAAGTAGGTGGTGATATATTTGGGATACAGTTCACGATTCCGGAAGGATGGGAGGTTGAATATATTCCGTCGCTTAAGGCACTCAATCTTTTTACACTTTCAGGTACAGGAACTGCTCGCGCCCGATCACAAATACTCATCCGCTATTTTGACGCCAAGGATTTCCTGACGCTTTCAACGGTAACAATCCACGACACGAAGGATTTAAAAATCGGAACGGAAAATTACATCGCGCGTCGATATGATATCGAAAAGAAATCAGGAATAGCAGATTTTGCGGACCAGCCTGTTTGGCGCAACACAAGGCACATTGTCACGGATTTTAGGGAGAAAGGCGGCTTTACCCGTTACTATGTTGTAGCTGCAAATCCGGCACTCGACGTGAATACCTATGAATCAGTACTGGCCAGTATGACCATTACAAAAGATTTCTAACTTCGCCCAACAGGGGGAAGCCATTCATTTCAAAGCTTTTTTACTATATAATGAAGTAAATATTTTTTTACGCCTAAAATTTATGGCAACAAAAAAGAAGAAAGCAGCAGGAAAAAGAAAGCCAAATGCTGCTTTCATGAAAGCAATGAAGCTCAGTCCTGCTCTTGCAGCAGTAATTGGTAATGGACCAATGCCCCGGACTGAAGTAGTAAAAGCTCTCTGGAAATACATCAAGAAGAACAACCTTCAGGATCCTAAAAATAAGAGAAACATAAGGGCAGATGCGAAGCTGAAAGAAGTATTCAACGGAAAAGGCGTTGTAAGCATGTTTGAAATGACGAAACTTGTTTCAAAGCATCTCTCCTAAGCAGATATGAAAAAATTAAGACCGTCTCTTTGTAGGCGGTCTTTTTTGTTATAAGATAAGCAAGCAACCCCTTAAAACCGTCTCCATGGCCGAAGCAAAAGAGACCGTCACAGTGGAAACCGTCGTCAACGCCCCGATCGAAAAAGTCTGGGAATGCTGGACCGATCCAAAACAGATCACACAATGGTGCTTTGCCTCGGATGACTGGGAAGCTCCAGGTGCGCAAAATGATCTGAAAGTTGGCGGAAGATTCACGACGCGCATGTCGGCAAAAGACAAAAGCGCAGGTTTTGATTTCGGCGGAGTGTACACAAACGTAAAAAATCTTGAGGTCATTGAATACGACATCGACGGCGACGGAAGGCATGTAACAATAGCGTTCGCCAAATCACCGGAGGGTATCAAGGTTACTGAAACTTTCGATATCGAAAACGAAAACCCGAAGGAGATGCAGCGAAGAGGCTGGCAGTCCATTCTGGATAATTTCAAAAAATATACGGAGAGTAACAAATGATTATTCTTCTCCATTCATCGAAGACCATGCGCATTGCGCCTGTCGGGAGCGTAAAGTTGCACGTACCCGAATTGTTGATGAAGGCGCGAAAAATCGACGCCTGCCTGAAAACGCTTTCACCGGCGCGGCTTCAGAAGGTCATGAAGATATCAGCCTCTTTAGCCAAAAAAACGCACGACCTGATTGCAGATTGGACCGCCGAACCCAAGCGCCAATCTCTCGCCATGGACAGCTTTATCGGGGATATTTATAGCGGACTCCGTGCCGACAAGCTCTCCCCTGCCGATCGTGACTACGCAGACCGGACGCTGCGAATTTTGTCCGGCTTATATGGGATTATCCGTCCATATGACGGCATTTATCCGTACCGCCTGGAGATGGAATACAAACTCCCCGACCCTGCCTTTGCGAATTTGTATAAGTTCTGGGGCGCATCGATTGCCGCCTGCATTCCTGAAAAAGGGCCTATCATAAATCTTGCTTCTGAAGAGTATGCCCAAACTATAACGCCTTTTGTTGATGCGTCGCGCATAATTTCGCCTAAATTTTTAACCGTCAGTCCCAAAACCGGTGAACCTGCGTTTGTTGTTGTTCATGCAAAAATTGCCAGAG